>CANJSR010000491.1 GCA_947476855.1 Acetobacteraceae bacterium | reverse complement strand
GGCGCTGGAGGAGATGGGGCTGGCCTACAACGTCCACCCGGTCAACATCTCCAAGAACGAGCAGTTCGCGCCCGACTTCCTGAAGATCAGCCCGAACAACCGCATCCCCGCGATCATCGATACCGATGGCCCGGGCGGCCAGCCGATCAGCGTGTTCGAGTCGGGCGCGATCCTGATCTACCTGGGCCAGAAGACCGGGCAGTTCTATCCGTCCGACCCGCGCGCGCAGGTGCCGGTGCTGGAATGGCTGATGTGGCAGATGGGCGGATTCGGGCCGATGCCCGGCCAAGTCCACCACTTCCTCCAGGTGGAGAATCCGGTCGACCAGAAATACGGGCTGGAGCGGTATTCCAAGGAAACCCGCCGCCTGTACGGCGTCCTGGATCGCCAATTGGCCAATCACGAATATGTGGCGGGCGACTGCTCGATCGCCGATTTCGCCATCCTGGGCTGGGCCTGGCGGCATGAGCGCCACAAGGTCGACCTGGCGGACTTCCCCCATGTCGGGCGCTGGTACGCCCAGATGATGGCGCGCCCAGGGACGAAGCGCGGGTTCGAAGTGGCGCTTGGCTGACCGGGATCGCAAGGATCGTTTGACGCCGCTCCGGCTGTTCCCTACAAGCAGTCCTGCAAACGCCGTGTCCGGGGGAAACCCCGGGTATGCCTTTCCCGGCGGAGGGGTGGCCGAGTGGCTGAAGGCGGCGGTTTGCTAAACCGTTGTACGCTGTCAAGGCGTACCGTGGGTTCGAATCCCATCCCCTCCGCCAGTTATTCTTCCAAGCCATCGAAATTCGGAATGATGCCTCGATCGTCCCCTCTAACCGACCGCCAAAGCGGGCGAAGGGTGGCGCATTGGGACGAAAGCTCCGTTGAACGGCGCGATTCGTTGCGCGCCACCGATCCGCAGGGTGCGGTGCCGATCGATGACACGGCGGACGGTTGCCTGGGCGCAGCGCTTGCCGGCCGCGATCTGGCTGATCACCGCCCGACCAGGCGGGGCCATGATCAAACCCAAGCGCGTGGGTGCCTCAACAAGGCACCGGATATCCATAGAAACAAAGCGGCGGCCAAAGCTCACAGGCCAATAGCAAGCAGTGGCGCCGGCCAGGACGGCCGGCGCTTGCCCAGGCCGTGATCAGATCAGCCGGAAGGCGTCCGTCGCCCCGGCATCACCGGTCATGTATCCAAGATCGCGCAGAGAGGCCATGGTCATCGCGCTCAGTGGGGCGACGACCGAGCCGTTGGCGGCGGCGCTATCCAGAAAGCCGGTCATCAATTCCGTGTTGAAGACGTTCTCGGACCAATGCTGTCCCGCGGTGCCAGCGCCGCCCGCGATCTCCAGCGGAATCAGGTCCTTGACCAGCACCGTCCCATTCGCCAGCGTCATGCTGCCGCCGTGGGTCGCGGCATATTCATCGACCAGGTCGTTATACGCGGCCACCGTGTGCGGGCCGATGAAGTTCGTGCCCGCGACCAGACCCTTGGCCTTCCACAGCGTACCGTAGCCGACACACGTCAGCATCTCGTGCGTTACAATCTCATCGAACAGACCCGTGGCCAGGTAACGCTGCACATCCGCCGTGTCGAACCGCATCACCCCGGTGTACGGCAGCAGGGAGGTGGGCCGGATGGCGGTCATCCCCGCCTGGCCCAGGATACCGCCGGCACCGTCGATATCAGTCAACATCGCCGTGATCTGCATGTCGTCGACCTTCCTGCCGTTCACCACGACAGGCGGCAAATCACCAACAATCAGCTTGCTGATCCGCTCGGACACCGAAACGATAACTTGCTGCATGGCGGATGTCCAGCCGCCGGTGGACTGGTTGCTGACGCCATCGAAATGCACGGCCACATTGTATTTGCCGACAGCACCGCTGGTGTATGTTGTCATCAGGCGGCTGCTTGAAGGGGTCACAGCGCCGCCGATCGGAGCGGAGCGGAGCCAATTGAGGCCCCCGCCGTCGTTGAAGCCGATCGTACCAGACGTATTCACCTCTGGCCCGGTTACCGGCGACACCAAGGGGATCGGCGTGTCGGGATCGGCTAGCAGGTCGGCCGTTTCGAACACAAAGTTCACGTTCGTCCTGATCGTGTGCGGCTTGAAGGGGTTCATCGGGCGTGCCATGACTGCGCTGCCTTCGTACAACGAAATAGGTTGAAATCTATTGAGTTATGACCTCTGGTTTCGGTACGACCATTTTTTGATTTTTGCAATTGCAAATCCGCGCAACAGGGCCATCTAACCCAATCGGTGTAACCACTGACTCCCCGGACGGTGCGCCTTCGTCGTGGTGACCCCCAGTTCCGGCAAAAGAGCCCGTCCTCGGGCTGGACCCGGAGGCTCGGCATGACGAGGTGGAGGCCACGAGGGTCATCGCCAGGTTCGCCTGGTATCAACCCAATGCCGATCGTGCCCAAATTGCCTGAGCCCGGACTGTTTCAAACGATCCCGGATGGCCACGACACGTCCGGCATGTGAATGGCATTCCGGATCAACGCCAGAAAACGCGGCGATGCCAGCTTCGCGCCTGTCCATCAGGCGTGGCTTCGGCACGATGGCATGGTGGTCACTGGGCAGGAACGGACGATCGACGAGTGCCTGGCGTATACAAGCCGCTTCGGGACGATCTCGCCCCATCCGTCAGAGAGCACGCGCTATCCAGCACTCCCCCCAATCGCCCTGCTGGGGGTGAACACGCTCGACGGACGGAAAACCGAACCACGCGATTCATCGCCCCGACCGGGATGCGGGCACGGCCGAACCGCTTCGTGGCGGGAAGGCACTGCCCGGGTCACGTCCCCGACGGCTCTCGGTTTGGGGACGTAACGCGGGCAGGGGACCCGGACGCTATTCGGCCGCCATTGCCTTTTCGGCCTCGAAGCGAAAGCCCTTGTAGCCCGCCGCCACCACGTCCTCGCAGATCTGGCGGTACCGTCCCACCCCCGCGATATAGGGCATGAACAGACGCGGCTTGCCCGGAATATTGGCGCCCATGTACCAGGAATTCGCCTGCGGAAACAGCGTCTTGTACGCCACTTCCTGCACATGATCGACCCATTCGTCTTCGGCCGAGCGTTCCGGCTCGATGAGCGCAAGCCCCTGATCGCGCATATGGATGATGGTGTCGGCCACCAGCTCCACGTGCTGCTCGATCGAGGTGATCATGTTGCTTTTCACCGACGGGCTGCCGGGACCGGTGATCATGAACAGATTGGGGAAACTCTCTGTCATCAGGCCAAGATACGTACGCGGCCCCGCCGCCCACTTGCTCTTGAGCTCCAGCCCCGCTCGGCCGCGGATGTCGACATTGAACAGGGTGCCGGTCATGGCGTCGAAGCCGGTCGCGAAGACGATGGCATCGAACTCAAAACTGCGCCCGTTCACCACCAGCCCGTTTGGCGTCAGCCGCTCGATCGGGGTCTGGCTGATATCGACCAGCTCGACGTTGTCGCGGTTATAGGTCTCGAAATAGCCGCTATCGACGCAGAGCCGCTTGGTGCCGATGGGATGGGT
>CANJSR010000490.1 GCA_947476855.1 Acetobacteraceae bacterium | reverse complement strand
TCCTGCTGCAACGTGGAGGTCGTGAAGGGCGGCGGCGGATTGCGCTTCACCCGGCGACGCTCGACCGAGCCGACGTCGAAGCCGCCAGCCTCGACCGCAGCCTTGGCGGCCAGAGCCAGGGTTTCGTTGTTCAGATCGAACTGATCGAGCCGCTTGCCGTTCAGGTGGGTCAGGCGGGCCGTGAAGGGCGCGCCGGCAGGCGTCAGGAAGTCGGCCTCGATCGTCCAGTATTCGCGGGCGCGGAAGACCTCGATCTCGGCCTCACGTTCGCAGATCAGGCGCAGCGCGACCGACTGCACGCGCCCGGCCGACCGGCTGCCCGGCAGCTTGCGCCACAGCACTGGCGACAGGGTGAACCCCACCAGGTAGTCCAGCGCGCGACGGGCCAGGTAGGCCTCGATCAGCGGCTGGTCGAGGTCGCGCGGATGGGCGATGGCATAGCGGATGGCGTTGCGGGTGATCTCATTAAAGGTGATGCGGTGGACCTTCACGCCCTTCAGGGCGTTCTTCTCGGTCAGCATCGCCTTGACGTGCCAGGAAATCGCCTCCCCTTCCCGATCCGGGTCGGTGGCGAGATAGAGCGTCTTTGCGCCCTTCAGCGCCTTGACGATGGCGCTTACCTGGCGGTCACCGCGGCTGTCCGCCTCCCAGTCCATCTCGAAGTCCTGGTCGGGACGCACGCTGCCATCCTTGGGTGGCAGGTCGCGCACATGGCCGAAACTGGCCAGCACGGTGTAACCGCCGCCGAGGTAGCGGTTGATGGTCTTGGCCTTGGCGGGAGACTCGACGACGACAACGTCTGACATGGGATTCCGAGCTGTAGACCGTTCATGCGGCATCCGACAGCAGCGCGACCCGGCTTCCCGGCAGCGTCTGCACCCGGCCCGCGAGTTCAAGTTCCAACAATACCGCCAGCACGGCGGACGGTGAGAACTGGCAGCGCCGCACCAGATCGTCAACCTTCGTCGGCTCCGCGGACAATAAAGAGAGTACCGCGTCACGGGCATCGGCGGGCGGATCGGCGGCTTCCACGGCGGGTTCCGGTTCAATCATCGCAGTCCGGAACAGCGGCGTTGTCGTGGCGTCGGGCAGATTGTCCAGCACGTCGGCCGCCGTTTCCACCAGCATCGCGCCCTGGCGGATCAGGTCGTTCCCGCCCCGCGCCCGGGGGTCGAGCGGCGATCCCGGCACCGCGAAGACCTCCCGCCCCACGTCCTGGGCGATGCGCGCGGTGATCAGGCTGCCCGAGCGGGGCGCCGCCTCGATCACCACCACGCCCAAGGCGAGGCCGGCGATGATCCGGTTGCGCCGGGGGAAATGGCGGGCCTGGGGGATGGTGCCGATGGGGGATTCCGTCACTACCGCGCCGCCCGCGGCGATGCGGGCCTGGAGGTCCGCGTTCTCGGCCGGATAGGGCACGTCCAGCCCGCCGGCGATGGCGGCCACCGTCCGCCCGGTGGTCAGCGCGCCCTTGTGGGCGGCGGTGTCGATGCCGCGCGCCAGGCCCGAGACCACGACGACGTGGCGGGCGAGGTCGGCCGACAGTGTCTCCGCCATGCGCTGGCCGTTGGCCGAGGCGTTGCGCCCGCCCACCGCCGCGACCGCCCGGTCCGACAGGGCGGTGACGTCACCCGCGACGATCAGGCAGGGCGGGGCGTCATCCAGCATCGCCAGCAAGGGCGGATAGGCTGGCTGTCCGAGGAACAGGAAGGTGCCGCCGAGGCGCTGGGTCTGTTCGATCTCGGACGTTGCATCGCGGACCGAGGGGATGGCGGGTGTCGTGGTCCGGCCGGCTGATCGCGCGAGCCTCGGCAAAGCGGCCAGGGCGGCGGCGGCCGATCCGTAGCGGGCCATCAGGCGGCGATAGGTAACCGGTCCCACGCTTTCGGTGCGGACCAGCCGCAGGCGGTCGATCAGGTCGTCGGAGTCTCGCATCCGGGCAGCGTCCCATGGTGCCGCCGGCGGAATCGCGGACGGGCCAGCGTCAGGCCGGTTCCGCCGGGGTGTCCTTCTGGCCGATCCGAGGCTCGGTTCCCGACAGAAGGCGGCGGATATTGGCGTGGTGGCGGGCATAGACCAGCACGGCAATGGTGAAGGAAAGATAAACAACGCCGATGTCCGCGAGAAAAAAAGCGATCACCGGGGCCAGCGCGAAGGATGTCAGGGAGGCCAGGGAGGACATCCGCCCGAGCTTGGCCGTGATCAGCCACACCGCGCCGGCGGCCAGCCCGACCGGCCAGGCGACGCCGAACAGCACGCCGAAGGCCGTGGCGACGCCCTTGCCGCCGTTGAACTTCAGCCAGACGGGGAACAGGTGGCCCAGCACGGCGCCGAGGCCCGCCCACAGCCCGGCCTCCGGCCCCGCGACGGCCAGGGCGACGAGGACCGCGGCGGTACCCTTCAGCGCGTCCAGCAGCAACGTCGCCGCCGCCAGCCCCTTGCGGCCGGTGCGCAGGACATTGGTCGCGCCGATATTGCCCGAGCCGATGGCGCGGATGTCCCCCAGCCCGGCCGAGGCGGTCAGCAACAGGCCGAACGGGATGGAACCGAGAAGGTAACCCAGGAGGATGAAAGCGATCGGGGGCATGGCGAGGTCCAGGACTCGGGGCGCCACACCATAGGACGGGTGGGCCGGGTCGCAAATGGCGAACTCGGACCGGTCAGCCCGCCCCGATCCCCCGCGCCCGGGCCTGCAACACCCGCCTCGCCGCGGCCGCGTCGTTGGCGAGATGCATCAGCGCGGGGAACTGCCCGGGATGGCGCAGCAGGGAGCCGATCACCCGCAGCAGCCCGATCGCGCCCGCACTGTTCAGCGCCACCAGCGCGGCCGGTGGCAGGGTCCGGTCCGCCGGATCGCAGATGACGCGCAGGACGGCGAAGGGCAGCCCATGGGCCCGGGCCACGCGGGCGACCGCGCCGCTCTCCATGTCCACGGCGGCCGCACCGGTCGACAGCCACAAGGCGCGCTTGGCCTCGGCCGTCACGACGATGCTGGGGTGCCCCACCACGCTGGTGCCATCCGTGCCGCCCAGCAGCGCCGCGAGCGTCGGGTCAACCTCGAAGGTCTGATCACCGGCCCGGACCTGGGACGGCCCCACCACCGCCCCGGCTCGCAGTTCCGGCGCGAGGCCCCCGGCCAGGCCGAAGCTGACCAGCCCGCGCGCGCCGGCCCGGACCCGGTCCTCGGCCGCCGCGGCCGCACCGGCCTCAGAGCCGCCGCCGATCCCGACCGGCCAGCCGGTCAGGGCGGCGATCCGCGCCTCGGCCGCCAGACCGACAATGATCGAGGCCGGCGTCAGTTGTAGCGCCAGTACCGCCCGGCCGTGCCGCCACCAGGCTGGGTCGGATCGATCACCAGCCCGCCGCCCGTATCGGGCGTGCCGCCACCGCCGGGCGGGCCCTCGACCCGGGGCGGCGGCGTCCGCTGCGACGGCCCCGTCAGCCCATAGGCTGCCGGATCATCCGAGCAGGCTGCCAGAGCCAGCACCAGACCCAGCGCGGCCAGGCCCGTCCAACCCAGGGAACGT
>CANJSR010000489.1 GCA_947476855.1 Acetobacteraceae bacterium | reverse complement strand
GTGCTGGCGACCCGCGCCTGGCCGCTGGGGATCACGCTGGTCGATTTCGCCCCCGGCGACACGGCCGCCATCGCCGCCGCCGCCCCCTTTGCCGTGCTGCTGCAATACCCGGGCTCGACCGGCGCGCTGCGTGACCTGACAGCCGAGGTCGCGGCCGCGCATGCCGCCAAGGCGCTGGCCCTGGTCTCGGCCGATCCGCTGTCTTTGGCGCTGCTGACGCCGCCCGGCCAGATGGGCGCCGATGTCGTGGTCGGGTCGGCGCAGCGCTTCGGCGTGCCGATGGGCTTCGGCGGCCCGCATGCCGGGTTCATGGCGACTCGCGACAGCTTCAAGCGCTCGATGCCAGGCCGCTTGGTCGGCGTATCCGTCGACGCCGCCGGTCATCCAGCCATGCGGCTCGCGTTGCAGACGCGGGAGCAGCATATCCGGCGGGAGAAAGCGACCTCCAACATCTGCACCGCCCAGGTGCTGCTGGCGGTGATCGCCGGGTTCTATGCCGTCTGGCACGGCCCGAGCGGCCTGACCCGGATCGCGCGGCGGGTGTCCCTGCAAGCCCGCCTGCTCGCCGATTGCGCGACGCGGGCGGGGCTGCGGGTCCGCCATGACGGGTTCTTCGACACCATCGTGGTCGAGACGCCCGACGCCGATGGGCTGATGGCCCGCGCGATCGAGGCCGGCTTCAACCTGCGCCGCGTCGATGCCGGCGCCGTTGGGATCGCGCTCGATGAAACCGTGACGCGCGCCGATCTCGAAGCCCTGGCCTCGGTCCTGGGCGCGCCGCTGTCCGGGACCCTTGGCGGTGTGCCGGACGCGCTGGTCCGCCGCGGTGCCTTCCTGGCCCAGTCCGTGTTCAGCGACCACCACGCCGAACACGAAATGCTCCGCTATCTCAAACGCCTTGAGGACAAGGACGTCGCGCTGAACCGCAGCATGATCCCGCTCGGCTCCTGCACGATGAAGCTGAACGCGACGGCCGAGATGATCCCGATCACCTGGCCCGAATTCGCCTCCGTTCATCCCTTCGCGCCGGAAGACCAGACGCGCGGGATCGTGACCCTAATCCACCGGCTGGAGGACTGGCTGAAGGCCGTCACCGGCTTCGCCGCGGTATCGTTGCAGCCGAACGCCGGCTCGCAAGGAGAATACGCGGGTCTGCTGGCGATCCGAGCCTATCAGGCCGCGCGTGGCCAGGGGCATCGCGATGTGTGCCTGATCCCGTCCTCGGCCCATGGCACCAATCCGGCCAGCGCCGCGATGGCGGGGCTGCGCGTCGTCGTCGTCGCCTGCGACAAGGACGGCAACGTCGACCTGGCGGATTTGCGCGCCAAGGTGGCGCAGAACGCCGACTCGCTGGCGGCCCTGATGGTCACCTACCCGTCCACGCATGGCGTGTTTGAGGGTGCGATCCGCGACATCTGCGCCGCGGTCCATGCCGTGGGCGGGCAGGTCTACATGGATGGGGCGAACATGAACGCCCAGGTCGGGCTGACGTCTCCGGCGCTGATCGGGGCGGATGTCTGCCATCTGAACCTGCACAAGACCTTCTGCATCCCGCATGGCGGCGGCGGGCCTGGCGTCGGGCCGATCGGAGTGGCGGCCCACCTGGCGCCGCATCTGCCCAACCACCCGCTGCGCGACGACGCCGGGCCGGCGAGCGGGTTCGGCCCTGTCTCCGCCGCGCCGTTCGGCAGCGCGCTGATCCTGCCCATCTCCTACGCCTATATCCGGATGATGGGGGCGGACGGGCTGACCCGGGCGACCGAGGTCGCGATCCTGAACGCCAACTACATCGCCCACCGGCTGCGGGATCACTACCCGATCCTCTATTCCGGCCCCGGCGGGATGGTGGCGCATGAATGCATCATCGACTGCCGCCACTTCCAGGCCGAGGCCGGGGTGATGGTGGAAGACATCGCCAAGCGCCTGCAGGACTACGGCTACCACGCGCCCACCATGTCCTGGCCGGTCGCTGGCACGCTGATGATCGAGCCGACGGAAAGCGAGTCGAAGGCTGAACTCGACCGCTTCTGCGAGGCGATGATCGCGATCCGCGCCGAAATCTCCGCCGTCGCGGCGGGAACGTTGGACCGGGAGGACAACCCCCTGAAGAACGCCCCGCATACGGCGCGGGAGGTAATGGCCGAGACCTGGCCCCACGCCTATCCCCGCGCGCAGGCGGCCTTCCCGTTGCCGTGGGTGGCAGCGGCGAAATACTGGCCGCCGGTCAAGCGGGTGGACAATGTGTATGGGGATCGGAACCTTGTTTGTACCTGCGCGCCGCTGGAGGCTTACGCTCAGGCCGCGGAGTAGGTTGCTGGCACCTGGTGCGGCAGGGCACCCCACCCTCTCTCGTCAGGTGAGCGCAGGCCCAAATCCGTCGTGGTGGCCGAAGGGCCACCACCCACGACTGCACCGTTGATAACAAAGGAAAGTCGTGGGTCCCGGCCCTTCGGCCGGGATGACGTGTTTGGGGGAGACGCACCCATGATACTCAAGGTCAAGCGTCCCCTACTCCACCACCCACCCATCCGGCGCCCCGGCATGGTGCCGCTCGGTATCCCCCGCCCAAAGCACCGCCCCGTCCAACAACATCCCCCAGGCCGACCCAACACCCATCACGCACAGCCCATCCTCGGCCCGCGCCCGGTACCCAACATGATGGTGCCCATGCACGATCAGCCCCGCCCCCATCAGCCGAGCGAGCTCGTCCAAAGCCCCCTTCCCCCGCCGCAGGCTGCTGGGTGCCTCATGCGTCACCAGCACATCCGCCTTCTGCGCCGCCAGCCGGTGATAATCCTCCGGCCAGATCGCGGCCGAGGCCAGGGAATGCATCAGCGCCTGCCGGTGTGAATCCCGCCACTCGGCGCCCAGCGACGCGATGTCGTCATGCAGATGCGCCCGCCCATGCAGCCGCGGCGCGCCAGGCGGATCCCAGACCCGAGGCCGGAACGTCCCGCCCAGCCCCGCGATCCGCAGCCCATCGATCTCCACCACCCGACCATGCAGCGCCCCCGCGGCCGTCCGAGGGTTCAAGGCGGGGTCATTCAGGTTGGCCCACATCTCCGGCCCGCCGTCATTGTCGTGGTTGCCGTGGATCCAATGCACCGCGATCCCGCGATCCAGCAGCGGCGCGGCCAGCACGTCCAGCGGCTTGTCGCACTCGATATCGCCCAGCAGCACGGCCGATCGCGGCAGCGCCGGCAGGGCATCGAGCCCGCGCGTCACCTTGTCCCATTGCTGGTGGATATCGCCGATGAACAGGATCGTCATGCGCCGCTGAACTCCATTCGGTCGTTGACGATGTCGCGCCGGCCCTTGTTTTCCCGGCCCCGAGGGTGGCACGCCCCATCCCGCCCCCGCAAGGCAGCCACCCGCACTGTTCCGCACCCGCGCTTTTCCGGCTAGGACGGGCGCCGATGAACCCAGGGGAGCCGCAAATGGCCTATGAACACATCCTCGTTGAAACCCAAGGCCGGGTCGGCCTGATCCGCCTGAACCGCCCCGCCGCGCTGAACGCGCTGTGCGACG
>CANJSR010000488.1 GCA_947476855.1 Acetobacteraceae bacterium | reverse complement strand
GGCCGCCATCAAGGCCCTGACCGGCACGACCCGCCTGCGGCTGAGCGGGATCGACGCGCCCACGCTGTTCGCGTTGTCCCGCGCGGGATTGATCCGCGTGACCCCCCGCGTGGACCCGGCCTGGTTCGCCGACCTCTCGCCCGGGTTCATGCGGCGCCGCAGCGCCAACACGCGGCAGATGATCCGCCAGTCGCTGCGCTATTACGAAGCCTTCGGGCCGCTGACGATGACGCGCGCGCAAACAACCGCCGAGGCCGACCATTTCCTGTCAGACCTGATCCGGCTGCACCAGGCGTATTGGACCGGCCGCGGCAAGCCCGGGGCCTTCGCCGATCCGTTCCAGGAGCGATTCCATCGCGCCCTGATCCAGACCGGCCTGCCGCGTGGTGAAATCGACCTGATCCGCGTCTCCACTCCGGGAAAGCCCGTCGGCATCCTGTATAACTTCCGCCAGCACGGCCGCGTGCTGTCCTATCAGAGCGGCTTCCACCACGACGACACAGACCGCCGCCAACGGCCCGGGATCGCCGCCCATGTCACGGCGATCGAGGCCGGTTCGGCCGCCGGTGACCATACCTACGACTTCCTGGCGGGGGACGCGGACTACAAGCGCAGCCTCTCGGACAGTTACCGTGTCATGGCGTGGTGCCAGGCCGACCTCGCTCGTTAGCCGCCGCCCGGCGCAGATGGGGGTCGAGGCGCCCGGTCAGCCAAAGGCCGAGCATGCGGAAATCACTCAGCAGGGACCAGAGCGGATGGCCAAAGGTGGCTGGCTTGTTGCCCTCGATCCCGAAATGGCCGGTCCAGGCGAAGGCGTAGCCCACGACCGGCGCCGCCAGCAGGAACCACGGGTTCCAGACCGCGCCCGCTACCAGGCACGCCAAGGCCAGCGACGTGCCCGCACAATGCAGCGCCCGCGTCGCCGGGCGGGTATGCGCCCGCAGATACACCAGCCAGAACGCCGCGTAGGTCACCGCCCTGCCTCCCTTTGATAAACCGGTTCCGATCGGCCCCCGCGGCGGCTATGCTGGCGCCTTGAACCAGGAGGCTTTCCCATGGCACCGCCGCCGCCCTTTGGCGCCAATTCCGCCGCCGCTCGTGACATCGCCAACGTCCTGCATCCCTATACCGACCTGAAAACACACCAGGAAGTCGGCCCCGTCGTCATCTCTCGCGGGAAGGGCGTGCGCGTCTGGGACGACGCCGGGAAGGAGTATATCGAGAGCGTGGCCGGCCTGTGGTGCGCCTCCCTGGGTTTCGACAATGAACGCCTGGTGCAGGCCGCCGTCACCCAGATGCGGAAGCTGCCTTTCTACCACGCCTTCACCGCCAAGTCGCACGAACCCGCCATCGATCTGGCCGAGATGCTGATCGAACGCGCCCCCGTGCCCATGAGCAAGGTGTTCTTCGCCAATTCCGGATCCGAGGCAAACGACTCCGCCATCAAAATGATCTGGTACATGAACAATGCGCTCGGCCGCCCGAAGAAAAAGAAAATCATCGGTCGTATCAAAGGATATCATGGCATCACGATCGGGTCCGCGTCGCTGACCGGGCTGCCGGCGAACCATCGCAGCTTTGACGTGCCGCTGCCGGGCTTTGTCCATACGATGACGCCGCATTTCTACCACGCCGGCCTGCCGGGTGAGTCCGAGGAGGATTTCGCCACCCGTTGCGCCGACGAACTGGAAAAGCTGATCCTGGCGGAAGGCCCCGACACGGTCGCCGCCATGTGGGCCGAACCGATCATGGGCGCGGGCGGCGTGATCGTGCCGCCCAAGGGCTACTTCCCGAAGATCCAGGCCGTGCTTCGCAAGTATGACGTGCTGCTGGTCGTTGATGAGGTGATCTGCGGCTTCTGGCGCACCGGCAACTACTGGGGTAGCCAGACGCTGGACATCCAGCCGGACATCCTGACCTGCGCCAAGGCGCTGTCCGCGTCCTATCTGCCGATCAGCGCCTGCCTGGTGAATGACCGCGTGTTCCTGGCTTTGGCCAAGGAAAGCAATGAGATCGGGACGTTCGGCCATGGCTTCACCTACTCGGGCCATCCGGTTCCCGCGGCCGTCGCGATCGAGACGCTGAAGATCTACGACGAAACCGACATGGGCGGGCACATCGCCCAGGTCGGGCCGCATCTGCAATCGGAACTGCGGCGGCTGTTCGTGGATCATCCCTTGGTCGGAGAGGTGCGGGGCACCGGCTTGATCGCGGCGATGGAACTGGTGGCCGACAAGGCGACGCGCACCAACTTCGATCCCAAGGCGAAGGTCGGGCCCAGGCTGACGAAGATTCTGGAGGAGAACGGGGTGATCGGCCGAGCGTCGATCAACGATACGCTGTGCTTCAGCCCGCCGTTGATTATCTCGCGGGAGGAAATTGATGAGTTGCTGACCCGCGTTGGGAAGTCTCTGGACGAACTGACGGTGCAACTGCGGCGGGAACAGATCGCCGTCGTCCGCTGATCGCCGCCTTCGACTCCCTCCCCCCTTGAGGGGGAGGGCCGGGGAGGGGGGTAAACAACCCCCCGGACCCCGGGTTTGGTTGCGCCCCTGTCACGCTGGATTTCCTCCCGTTCCTGCCCCAGAGTGGTGGGGAGGTGGAACAGCAGCATGGCGACCACGAAGCCGATCCAGTACGACCCCGGAAAGCCCATCAGGGTCTTCCTCGCCTCCCCCGGCGATGTGCCGGACGAACGGGCGTTCGTCCGAGAGCACCTGCGCGAAATCCTGCCGAACACCGTCAAGCGCGTCGGCCAGCGGGACATCGCGTTCGAGGTCGTCAGTTGGGACGACAAGCACGATCCGCTGACCATGCCGGCCCATCTGACGCCGCAGGAAGCGGTGATCGAATACAAGAGCAAGCCCCGAGACTGCGACATCGTCATCGTGATCGTCGCCAGCCGCCTCGGCACGCATCTGTCGCTGGAGACACTCCAGAAGCCGGACGGAACAGCCTATCAATCCGGCACCGAATGGGAATTCCTGGACGCCTGGACCGCTGATCCACAACCGCTGATCTTTGTCTTTCGCCGCACGGATGTGCCGGACATCAAGGCGAATGATCGCGACCGGCGGGAAAAGAACCGCCAACTCGATCTGGTCGAGGCGTTCTTCGCGACATTCACGAACTCCGACGGTTCCGCGCGCGGCGGCTACCAGACCTATGCCGGCCTTGACGACTTCAAGAGGAAGTTCGGCACTTCTATCGAAACGATCATTCCGGCCAACCCGCGACCGTCCGAGGCGCAACCTGCCGAGGCGTCCGCCCCCATCCCCCTCCCACCCCTCTGCTTCGGCCGGGACACCGACATTGCCACCATCACCGCCGCCCTCACCCCAGGCGCCGCCGTCTTCGTCCATGGCCCGGGCGGCATCGGCAAGACCACCATCACCCAGCAGGCCGCCCACCACGACGACGTGAAAGCCCGCTTCGGCGACCGCCGCTGGTTCGTCGAACTCGACACCGCCACCGACCGAGACACCTTCGACGCCCAGCTTCTGCTCGGCCTGCACCTCTCCCCCACTGGC
>CANJSR010000487.1 GCA_947476855.1 Acetobacteraceae bacterium | reverse complement strand
CTGTCGCAGGAAAGCTTCGAGTTCAAGGGCGAGCACTTTCAGATCCCCCGGACGTCGATCCGCCCGCGCCCGATTTCGCACCCCGAGCGGCGGTTCTACGGCACGGCCGTCAGCCCCGAATCCGTCGATGTTATGGCACGCCTCGGGTTCTCGATGCTGGTGATCATGCAGAACGAATGGCCGAAGGCCGCGGCGGATGTGCATCGCTTCAACGCGGTTGCGGCGGCCGAGGGCTTCACGCCGCGTCCGCCGATGGTGCTGACGAATGTTTCGGTCGCGGAAAGCAGGGCCGAGGCGGAGGACCGGGCGATCGAGTATCTGGGGCGGAAGTGGGATTCGATTGATAACCACTACCATTTCTCGGACGGGCATCTGAACAACGTCAAAGGCTACGAGTCCTACGACAAGGTCGGCGTGACCTATGCCAAGATGAAGGACCCGGTGCGGCGCGCGAAGGCGACGGACTTCTATGTCAGCATCCAGTTGGTCGGCACGCCGGATGACTGCATCCAGAAGCTGGAGGAATTGCAGGCCCTGACGGGGCTCGATCACCTGATCACCGAGTTTTCGTTCGGCGGCATGCCGCATCATGAATCGGAGACGAACATGCGGATGTTCGCCGATACGGTGATGCCGGTGCTGCAACACGATGCCCGGTTTGCGAAGCCGCCGGCGATCCTGCGCCCGGCGCAGAACCTGCAGGAGGAGAACGTCTTCGCGCCGGCCTGATTGCGGTTGGAGCTTGCCCAGGCGGGCCGCCATGGGGTTTGCCCAGGGCACCCGCCCTTGACCCGGGGACGGTGCCTCCCCGTCCTGGCCGGGCTCGACCCGGCCATCGCCAGGGACTCGGCTGGTCGTGTTTGCGTATGATCTCAACCGCCTGCGTGCCTGGCGATGGGCGGGTCAGGCCCGCCCATGACGGATGGCGGCAAGTGCCGTTGCCCCGGGGGCGGCCATGGGGTCTGCCATGGGGTCTGGACGGCGGTTCCGCTGACCGTCCAGACTGCCGGGCATGAGCATCATCATGCATGATCTGGCGGGGGCTGACCCGGAACTCCGGTTCAGCCCCTATTGCTGGCGCACCCGCTTCGCCCTGGCCCACAAGGGCATGCCGGTGGAAACCATCCCCTGGCGGTTCACCGACAAGCCCGAGATCGCGTTCTCGGGCCAGGACCGCGTGCCCGTCATCAAGGACGGGGACCGCGTCGTCTCCGACAGTTGGGCCATCGCGGAATATCTGGAAGACCAGTGCCCCATGCCCAGCCTGTTTGGTGGCGCGGGCGGACGGGCGCATGCGCGGTTCATCAATGCCTGGGCGGATTCCGTGCTGCTGGGGGCGATCGCACCGTTCATCATCCGTGACCTGCTCGACGTGATCGACGAAAAGGACCGCGCCTATTTCCGCCAGAGTCGGGAGGCGCGGTTCCGCCGCTCCCTGGAGGAAGTCCAGGAAGGGCGGGAGGCGCGATTGCCCGCGTTCCGGGAGATCTTGACCCCGGTGCGCCTGACCCTGCGGCGCCAGGACTGGCTGGGCGGGGTGGCGCCGAGCTATGCGGATTTTATTGTGGGGGGGACGCTGATGTGGCCGCGGTGTGTCAGCCGGTTCGCTCTTCTCGCGGCCGATGACCCCGTGACGGCGTGGATGGAGCGGCTGCTCGACCTGTATGGCGGCCTGGGGCGGAACGCCCGCACCGCATAGGGCATGGCTGGCGTTGCGCGGCGCGGTCGTTCCGGGTACGCGGCCTGCCAGAAACATGGATCGAGAGGAGACACGTCATGGCACTCCCCACCACGCCTTCCTGGATATCGGAATTCCGGGCCTTCATCATGCGCGGGAACGTGGTCGACCTCGCGGTCGGCATCATCATCGGTGCTGCGTTTACCGGGGTTGTCGGCAGCCTGGTCAAGGACGTGTTCAACCCTGTGCTGGGCATCCTGACGGGGGGGATCGACTTCTCGAACGTGTTCGTGGCGCTGAACGGGCAGAGCTACCCGACGTTGGAGGAAGCGAAGAAGGCCGGCGCGCCGACGGTGAATATCGGGTTGTTCCTGAACGCGATCATCCAGTTCGTGATCGTCAGCTTCGCGGTGTTCTGGGTTGTGAAGGCCCTGACGCGGCTGAAGGCGCGGGAGGAGAAGGCGGCGCCACCTCCCGCTCCGCCGAAGTCGGAAGTGCTGCTGACCGAGATCAGGGATTTGCTGAAGTCGAAGTCCTGACGCTGCGCTGGGTGGTAGAGGCTGCGGCGTCCTCCGCCCGTCCTCGCCGACCTGAACCTGGCCTTGCGTGGGGGGAGCGGGGTGACCGCCCCCCGGAAATCCATCCCGCGTTAACCGCCGGTTAAGGCCTTCCGCGTTACGCTGCGTCCTTGCCTCGGATGGCCCGGGGCGTGGATCGATGCGGGAGGCCCGGATGGTCCTGTCGATACGCGGCGTGGGGACACGCCTCGCGGCGGCGCTGGATGGCGCGATGTGGGCGGGGTTGCGGCTGGCGGCGGCATTGCGGCCGCGGGCGCCGTGGCTCGCGCAGGTGGTGCGGCGGTCGGTGCTGCTGGTGTGGTGGACGCTGACCGGGCAGCTTCGGGTGCAGTATCACGCCTGGCGCCGGGCGGGGCGGATGCGGGCGGTGGCGCCCCCGCCGCCGGCCTTTACCCTGGTGCGGGCGGTTGAGGCCGAACGGATCGTCGTGCCGGGCTCGGACCGGCCGGTCGTGTCCGTCATCATCCCGACCTATGGGCAGGTGGATTTCACGCTGCGCTGCCTGACCTCGATCGCCGAACACGCGCCGGCGACGCCGATCGAGGTGATCGTCCTCGATGACGCCTGGCCTGGGCCGGAGACCGCCGCGTTGGCCCGGGTGCGCGGGATCCACCTGGTTCGCAACGAATCCAATCTGGGCTTCATCGGCACCTGCAACGCCGCCGCGAAGATCGCGCGGGGCGAATTCCTGCTGTTCCTCAACAACGACACGCAGGTGCTGGCGGATTGGCTGGAGCCTCTGGTGACGCTGTTCCGCGCCCGTCCCGATGCCGGCGCGGTGGGATCGAAGCTGCTGTATCCCGATGGGCGGTTGCAGGAGGCCGGGGGCATCATCTGGCGCGATGGTTCCGGTTGGAATTTTGGCCGCCTCGGCGATCCCGCTGCACCCGTCTACAACTATGTGCGAGAGGTCGATTACTGCTCGGGGGCCGCGCTGATGGTGGCGCGGGTGATGTTCCTCCGCCTGGGCGGATTCGATACGCGCTACGCGCCGGCGTATTTCGAGGACGCGGACCTGTCCTTCCGCCTGCGCGTGCTGGGGCTGCGGACCTATTACCAGCCCCGGTCGCGGGTGGTGCATCACGAGGGCGTCTCGCATGGCACCGACCTTGCGGTGGGGGTGAAGTCGGCGCAGGTCCGCAACCGCGCGACATTCGTGGCCGCCTGGCGTGAGGTGCTGGCGCGGGATCATTTCGCCAATGGCACGCAGGTGCTGCGCGCGCGCGACCGGGCCGCGCACCGGCCGGTCGTGCTGGTGGTGGATCATTACGTGCCCCAGCCCGATCG
>CANJSR010000486.1 GCA_947476855.1 Acetobacteraceae bacterium | reverse complement strand
CACGCACGACTTCATCGTCTTCGCCAACGTGGCGATGACGGCCCTGACCTCGGGCGTGATCGAGGCGCTGTGGGGCTATCGCGCTTTGAACCTGACCGTGCTGCCCCCGGTGATCATCGCCACCGCGGTCGTCACCTGGCACTGGATGACCAAGGCGAGGCGGGAGCCGGCGGCGGCTTAGCAGGCGAACTTGGCGATGACCCTCGCGGTCTCCACCTCGTCATGCTGGGCGAAAGCCCAGCACCCACGGCTTTCCCCCGTTCCCAACGGCAAAGTCGTGGATGGTGGCCCTTCGGCCACCACGACGAAGGCGCACCGTCCGGAGAGTCAGTGGTTACGCCGGTTGGTATAACAGCGCGCTCTGGCCAAGTCCCCCCATTCGGGGGATCATTCCCGACAAGGCACCGTGCAGGAGGAAACCATGGCCGGAACCGGCAAGCTCGCGCTCTATGCCAATGTCGGGCCGCGCCTGACGCACTACGATGTCGATGTCGACGCCGCCACGCTCACCCGGCGCGACACCATCACCCTGCCGGCCAATGTCCAGTACGCTTGGCCGCACGCCAACCGGCGCTTCCTGTATGTGGCCAGCAGCGACGGCGCCTCGGGCGTCGGCGGACGAACGGGCCAGAACCACCATGTCTCGGCTCTGGCCATCGATCCCGCCACCGGCGCCCTGTCGCCGCATGGTGCCCCGGTCGCCCTGCCCAGCCGGCCCATCCACATGGCGACCGACATCCCGTCCGAGCATATCCTGGTCGCCTTCAACCATCCGGGCGCCGCGCGGGTCTACCGAGTCAATCCCGATTTCTCGGCCGGGGCGGAGGTTGTGCCCCCCAACCCGGTCGAGGCCGGCATCTTCCCGCACCAGATCCTCGCCACGCCCGATAACCGCCTGGTCCTGGTGCCCGCCCGCGGCCATGACAGCCAGCCCCGCAAGCCCGAGGAGCCGGGCGCGCTGATGGTCTACCGGTTCGAAAACGGTGGCCTGACCCCGCTCGCCTCCCCCGCGCCCGGCGGCGGCTATGGGTTCGGGCCGCGGCATCTGGATTTCCATCCGACCCGGCCATGGATCTATGTCTCGCTGGAGCGGCAGAACGCCGTCGACCTGTTCGAGCGGGATGGCGACACGATCGCCCCGATGCCCCGCTTCCGGGAGAACACCCTGGCGCGCCCGCACATGCCGAACATCCACCAGATGGTGGGCACGGTGCATGTCCACCCGAACGGGCGGACGGTCTATGTCGCCAACCGCGCCTCCGGCACGACCTCGGTGAACGGGCGGGCGTTGTTCGCGGGCGGGGAGAATTCGATCGCGGTGTTCTCGATCGACCAGGACACCGGCCGGCCGCGCGTGATCGAGCACGTCGATACCCAGGGCATCCACCCCCGCACCTTCCACATCGACCCGAGCGGGCGGCTGATGGTAGTCGCCCATATCATGGGGCTGGATGTGCTGGAGGGCGACCAGGTGCGCCATGTGCCGACCCGCCTGTCACTGTTCCGCATCGCCGATGACGGGACACTGAGCTTCATCCGCGCCTACGACATCGACAGCGGGGATGAGACCCAGTGGTGGATGGGCATGGTCAGCTACTGACCCTGCCTACCTGCCTACCTGCCTACCTGCCTACCTGACTCCGCTCGGCCACAGCACCACCCGGAGCGTCTGCACCAGGATCACGATGTCGAACAGGATCGAGAAGTTCTTCACGTAATACAGGTCGTAGCTCAATTTCGACCGCGCGTCGTCGACCGAGGCGCCATAGGGGTAGTTGATCTGCGCCCAGCCGGTCAGGCCGGCCTTGACCAGATGCCGCTCGTTATAAAGCGGGATCTGTGCGGCCAGTTCCTTGACGAAGATCGGCCGCTCGGGCCTGGGGCCGACGAAGGACATCTCCCCCTTCAGGATGTTCACCAACTGCGGCAGTTCATCGATGCGGGACCGGCGGAGGAACAGGCCAACCTTGGTGATGCGGTTGTCCTGCCGGGCGGCCCAGACGGCGCCGGATTTCTCGGCATCCACCCGCATGGTCCTCAGCTTCATGATCCAGAAGATTCGTCCGTCGCGAGTGACGCGTTCCTGGCGATACAGGATCGGCCCCTGTCCCTCCATCCGGATCGCGGCCATCGCGACGACCAGCAGCGGAGCGGTCAGCAGCAGCACGAGCAGGCTCATGACCAGGTCGAACAGCCGCTTCAGCGACCGGTCTAGCGCGCTGAAGGTGAACCCGTCGGAGAACACAAGCCAGCCCAGTTCCATGCGCTTGAGGTCGATCCGGCGGATCTCCTTCTCAACGAAGCTGAGGTACTGGACGATCGGGAAGCCGGCCTTGCGGCAATCCAGCAGCCGCTGCAGGTCCATGCCCCTGCGATCATCGGGGGCGACGACGATCTGGTCCGCCTCGGTCAGGCGGGCCGCGGCAAGGACGTCGATCGAGTCGCCCTCCAGGATTCGAACGGTCGGGTCCTCGGCCAGGCGGGGGTCGACCTCACCGAGGGCCGGTTCATGCAGGAAGGCGATGTCGTAGTGCAGGCTGCTGCCTTCCCGCATCAGCATGTGGCGCAGGTCCCAGGCGCGGGCGCCGGCGCCCACGACCAGCAGATGGCGGCGCAGCATTCGATGGCGCAGCATGAAGGACACGAGGACCCGGGCGGCGAAGGCCGAGAGGGTGAAGCAGACCGAGGCGAGGGCGAAGACCAGCGCCTGGTCCCGCCCGCCCAGCGGCACGATGGCGCTGCTGACGAAGGCCGGAATGGTCGACAAAATGGCCGAGGCCGAACAGCCCATACCGACCACGAGCGGCACGCGTGACAGGGAGCGTCCGGTTTCGATCAGCGCATCGCGCCGATAAAGGCCCATCGCGTAGAGCACGAGCAGGTTGGCGATAGGGTAGAGATAGCCGCGGATATCGTCGGGCGGGACGAACAGCGTCAGGAAATCCGGCCGGCTGATCCACAGCACCACGGGCCAGGCGGCGATCACGAACATCACGTCCAACAGGAACAGGGCCGTGCCGGTCGTGCTCGTGGGGCGATTGAGCCACTTCATCGGCTGCCCCCCACCATCGCGGGGGGGCGCATGGGGCGGTCCGGCGGGGGCCAGCCGCCCCATTGGCGTGCTCGGGATCGTTCGGCTGGGAGTGGCATCCGGGATTCAGCCTGGATGCCGTGGGACGCTGGGATGGGTCATTCGTTGCAGGATGGTTCGGTGTCCTATCGCGTGCAACAGCTATCACCAATTTACGGCGATTGCGTCAGGAAATTGACTCTCGGCCCATTTCCAGGAATTTTTCCCGCCGCCGAGCGCGCAGGGCGACGCTGTCGGTGCCGAGGATGGAAAGCAGGGCTTCCTGGATCGCCTGGTCCACGGCCGTGATGGCGGCTTGGGAATCGCGCTGGGCGCCGCCCAGGGGTTCGGCGACGATGGTATCCACCAGCCGCAGTTTCTTCAGGTCCTCGGCTGTCAGGCGGAGCGCCTCGGCCGCGACGGGGGCCTGCGCCTGGTCGCGCCAGAGGATGGAGGCACAACCCTCGGGCGAAATCACCGAGTAGATTGCGTGCTCCATCATCAGCACCTT
>CANJSR010000485.1 GCA_947476855.1 Acetobacteraceae bacterium | reverse complement strand
GGGCTGAACGTCGAAACCTTCCCCGACGCCGACCGGGACCCGATCTTCGCCAACATGTACACCGAACGCGCGATGCTGAAGGACGGCCACCTGCATCTGAACGACAAGCCCGGCTTCGGCTTCACCCTCGACTGGGACTACGTCCGCAAATACGCCGGATGACTCCCCCCTACTCCGCCGCCGCCTGCACATACCCATCCCGCGTCTGCGGCAACTTCTTGTCCAGGATCGCGCTGGACACGACATTCCGAAGCACCTCGGCAGTTCCCCCACCGATCGAGAACATCCGCACATCCCGTGCCATCCGCTCCAGCGGCAGGTCGCGCGAGTAGCCGCGCGCGCCAAACACCTGCAACGCGTCATTGACCACGGCGATCGCGCGCTCGCTCGTCAGTCATTTCGTCCGCGCCGCCATCAATTTGTCGGAAAATCCGTCCGCCCCGCCGGCCGCCGCCTTTTAGACCAACGCCTGCGACGCCGCGGTCGAAATGCTCATGTCCGCCAGTTTCCATTGCAGCCCCTGGAACTCATTGATCGGCCGCCCGAACTGCTCACGCTCCCCGGACCAGACGAGCACCGCCTCATACGTCCCATCCATGATCCAGGCGATCATTCACCACAAAGCCGTTCCCGATCCGGTCAGCCCGGGCAGTCACCCCGCCGGCGTCCATCCAGCCGAGGCTCTCACCGCCCAGGCTTCTCGGGATGGTCACGCTGATGAAACCGGCCTGTTTCAGCCGTTCGACGTTGTCCCAGGGGTCGGCCTCGATGCGATCGACCTCGGTGTCGCGGGCCTTGATCTCGGTCTGCGCCCGGCGCGCGCTGGTCGGCCGCGATCTCGATCCGCATCGGCTCCCCCAGGATGATTTCTGGGCGGCGGGATACCGGCCAGGCGATCATCGGGAAGTCATGTTGCCGAACCGGGGGGAATCCCGCAGTCTCGGCCCCGACCCAACCGAGCCGGTGACGGCGATCGAGAACCAGCATGGGACAACCCGCCGCGCGTCTGACCGACATGCACCTCTGCCCGATGGTCACGGGGCTGGTGCCGCATGTCGGCGGGCCGATTTCCGGCCCGTGCTGCCCCACCGTGCTGGTTGGAGCACTGCCGGCGGCGCGGATCACGGACCTTTGCGTATGCGTCGGGCCGCCCGATGTCATCGTACGAGGGTCGGCGGGCGTCTTCATCGGCGGTCTGCCGGCGGCACGGATGCTCGACAACACGGTCCATGGCGGCGTCATCGTGATGGGCATGCCGACGGTCCTGATCGGAGAGACCTTCGCCGGCGGCGGCGGGGGGGGCGGCGCGAAGGCCCCGGGTATCCTGGAGCAGATCGGTCAGGGCATCGCGGAATTCATTCATGACGCCAATATGTTCCTGCATGGAGAGACCGTCTTTTCGGATGCCGAGAAGACCGGGATCGAACAGGCGCTGACCGATGCCAGGTCGATGCTGCGCACGTCGATCGACGACCTTGATACCTGGGATGCCAGCACGCAGGCGCGGTTCGAGAAATGGTTCGGCACGACCGATCCCGCCGCCCGCGACAGCATGCGCGATCGGCTCCAGAAGGAACTCGATCACATGGACAGCCTCGATGTAACCAATTTCAGGCGCGCGGAGGCCGGCAACGATGACTGCTTCGCCTATGTTTATCATGACAGGGAGGATACGGTTTATCTGGGATCGCTCTGGAACGACGCGCCGGCGACCGGTGCCGATTCAAAGGCCGGCACGCTGGTGCATGAGCTTTCCCACTTCGATTCCGCGGGCCATTCCTCGGACCGGGACTCGAGCGGCGCACTCGTGTACGGTCAGGCCGCGTCGCGACAACTGGCCCTGACCGATCCCGCCACGGCCCAGAACCACGCGGACAACATAGAATATTTCGTCGAGCGGCAATAGGAGATCACCCCGGGCCATGAGCAGTCTTGCCGGAACCATCGCCGTGACCTTGACCTTGTTGAATGTTCCCGCGACCGGACTGACGGCGCGGGTCAGCTTCACCAACATGGGTGACACCCCGGCATTGCTGTGGAACCGCCTGGCGTTCGCCGACAATCGCGCGCCCGCGGACGTGTTTCTCATCACCGCGGATGGCGAGAAGCGCATGTTCAAGGGGCCCATCATGAAATTGCGCCCGCCCGGCCCGGACGACTACCTGGTCATCCCACCGCTCGGCAGTGTCGTCGGCGCCGCCGCGCTGTCGCGATCCTACGCCATCCCGGACCATGGGACGATTTCCGTTCAATACATGGCCTACAATCAAGCACCCGATGGCTCCTGGATCCAGAAACTGGTCTCGGAGGCGGTCAGCATCACGCTGCGCTGATCGGACGTTCGGTTCGGCTGGATCGGTCGCGGGGATAAACCCCGCTTGACGCCCCACCCCGCCGCCGTCATCTGTCCGACCGAAACAACCCGACGGACCAGGAGCCAGCCCGCACGCGATGACCAGGGGCCCAAGCCACGACTTCTCCCTGTTCACCCTGCTGCGGCGCGCCTTCGGCGGGACCTGGCGGGAACAATGGCGCTCCCCCGAGCCGCAATCGGCCTATGACGTCGTCATTGTCGGCGCCGGCGGGCACGGCCTCGCCACCGCCTACTACCTGGCCGCAGAACACGGCATCCGCAACATCGCCGTCCTGGACAAGGGATGGCTGGGCGGCGGCAACACCGGGCGCAACACCACGATCATCCGTTCCAACTATTTGTGGGACGAGAGCGCCGCGATTTACGAGCATTCGGTCAAGCTCTGGGAAAACCTCTCTCAGGTGCTGAACTATAACGTCATGTACAGCCCGCGCGGCGTGATGATGCTCGCCCACAACATCCACGACATCCAGGTCTTCAAGCGCCACGTCCACGCGAATCGGGTGCAGGGCATCGACAATGAATGGCTCACACCCGAACAGGCCAAGGAATTCTGCCCGCCGCTGAACATCGAGCCAGGCATGCGCTACCCCGTCCTCGGCGCCGCCCTGCAACGGCGCGGCGGCACAGCCCGCCATGACGCCGTCGCCTGGGGCTATGCCCGCGCGGCCTCCGCCCTCGGCGTCGATATCATCCAGAACTGTGAGGTCACCGGCATCACCCGCGATTCCTCCGGCGCGGTCACCGGCGTCGACACGACCCGCGGCTTCATCGGCGCGAACCGCGTGGGCGTGGTCGCCGCCGGCCATACCAGCGTCCTGATGGCCATGGCCGGGGTGCGGATGCCACTGGAATCCTACCCGCTCCAGGCACTGGTGAGCGAACCGATCAAGCCGGTCATGCCCTGCGTGGTCATGTCGAACACCATCCACGCCTACATCTCCCAGTCCGACAAGGGAGAGCTGGTGATCGGCGCCGGGACGGATGTCTATACGTCCTACAGCCAGGCCGGAGGGCTGCACATCGCCACCCACACGCTCGACGCGATCTGCGAGCTGTTCCCGACCTTCCGCCGCCTGAGGATGCTGCGGAACTGGGGCGGGATCGTCGATTGCACCTCCGACCGCTCCCCCATCATCGGCAAAACCCCCGTCCCCGGCCTGTTCGTCAATTGCGGCTGGGGCACCGGCGGGTTCAAGGCCACGCCCGGATCGGGCTGGGTGTTCGCGCACACGATAGCAACCGGCGAGCCGCACCCGCT
>CANJSR010000484.1 GCA_947476855.1 Acetobacteraceae bacterium | reverse complement strand
TCGATGCGCAGGACCGGGTTCAGGGTCATCATCGGGTCCTGGAAGATCATGGCGATGCGGTTGCCGCGCAGCGACCGCATCTCCTCCTCCGAGATCTTTGCCAGGTCCTGGCCCTGGTAGAGGATGGACCCGCCGGCCAGGCGTCCGGGTGGATCGACCAGGCCGATGATGGAAAAGCCGGTGACGGATTTGCCCGATCCGGATTCGCCCACCAGGCCCAGGACCTGCCCACGCTCAACCGTGAAGGACACGTCGTCGACGGCCTTGATGACGCCGGCGCGGGTGAAGAAATGCGTGCGCAGATTGCGCACTTCCAGCGTGACGGTCATCGTTTCAACCTGGGATTGAGAACATCGCGTAACTGATCGCCGACAAGATTGATGGAGACGATAGTGACCAGCAAGGCGATGCCTGGGTAGAAGCTGATCCAGTATTTGCCTGACAGCATGTACTGGTAGCCGTTGGCGATGAGCAGGCCGAGCGAAGGCTCGGTGATGGGAACGCCGAGGCCGAGGAAGGAGAGGGTGGCTTCCAGGGCGATGGCGCGGGCGATCTGCTGGGTCGCGATGACGATCAGCGGCGGCAGGCAGTTCGGCAGCAGATGGCGGAACATGATGCGGCGGTAGGGGAGTGCGAGGCATTCGGCCGCTTCGATGTATTCGCGTCGGCGTTCGACCATCGCTGTGCCGCGGACGGTGCGGGCGTAGTAGGCCCATTCGACCATGACCAGGGCGATGACGACGTTCATGACGCCCTTGCCGAGGGCGGCGAGGATCATCAAGGCGACGAGGATGGTCGGGAACGAAAGCTGAAGGTCGACGACGCGCATGATGATGCTCTCGGTCCGGCCGCCGGCATAGGCGGCGAGCAGGCCGAGGCTGGTGCCGACGACGCAGGCGAACAGGGCCGATCCGACGCCGACGCCGAGGCTGATGCGCAGGCCGTAGAGCATGCCCGAGAACATGTCCCGGCCCTGATCGTCGGTGCCGAGGATGTAGGTGTATCCGGCGGCGGAGGGGGAGCCGGGGGGCAGGCGGCCGTCGAGGATGTCAAGCTGTGCCAGGTCGTAGGGGTTCTGCGGCGTGATCCATGACGCGAAGATCGCCAGCAGGGCGATGGTGGTGAAGACGGCCAGGCCCAGCAGCGCGAGCTTGGAGGCCGCGAATTCGGAGACGAACCGCTGGAAGGGCGTTTCCTCCCGCGGGGGGAGGGGGGCTGCGCCCGGTGGGGCTGTCGTGGTGCTCATGCGTGGCCCCTGTCGTATCCGTCATGGTCGGGCTTGACCCGACCATCGCCCAGTATTCCGGTGTTGACGGCTGTCCCCCACATCGGGCGTTCACAAACCATTAACTTACTGCCGGTTATGATCCCGCCATGAAGAAAGGCGGCTGGGTCTACATCGTATGCAATCAATCGTTCGGCACGCTCTACGTCGGCGTGACGGCCGACCTCCCAAGGCGCCTGCACGAGCATCGGACCGGCACAGGCGGGTTCACGCACCGCTACCACGTCTCCCGCCTGGTCCATGCGGAGTGGCACGATGACATTGTCACCGCGATCCAGCGGGAAAAGTCGTTGAAGCGGTGGCGTCGTGCCTGGAAGCTCGATCTGATCACGGCTGGCAACCCGACGGGGGATGATCTGGCGGGGACCATCTGATGATGTGATGGGTTGGTGCGCTGTCATATCCGCCGGTGTCCTGAGCGGTGGGCGGGTCAACCCCGACCATGACGTGGGAGAGGGACGGCGACGTGCACCCGACCGTGACGGGACCCATGACCAGGGTTGCTGCCCCACGACCCCCCTCACGCCTTCGTCTCCAGCCGAACCCGCGGATCGAGCACCGTGTACAAAATATCCACGATCAGATTGATCGTGATGAACAGCAGCACGATCATCATCAGGTAGGCCACGATCACCGGGCGATCCAGGACGTTGATGCTGTCGATGATCAGCTTGCCCATGCCGGGCCAGGCGAACACGCTTTCGGTCACCACGGCGAAGGCGATCGTTGATCCAAGCTCCAGCCCGACCACCGTCACCACCGGGATCATGATGTTCTTCAGCACATGCACGAAGATCACCCGCTTCGGCGACAGCCCCTTGGCGCGGGCGAACTTGATGTAGTCCATCGGCAATGTCTCCCGCACGCCCGCGCGTGTCAGGCGCAGCACCAGGGAGATGTTGAACAGCGACAGGTTCAACGCCGGCATGAACATATGCCGCAACCCGTCCCAGGTCAGGAACGACCACTGTATCCCGAACAGCTCAGCCGTCTCACCCCGCCCCGTGCTCGGCAGCCAGCCGAGCTGAACGGCGAAGACCATGATGAGCATCAGCCCGACCCAGAAGGTGGGCAGGGAGAAGCCCAGGATGCTGCCCGCCATGATCGTGCGCGACACGGGGCTGTCCGGCTTGAGGCCGGCGTACAGCCCCAGCGGCACGCCGAAGCAGATCGAGAACAGGACCGCCGTCACCGCCAGTTCCAGCGTCGCCGGCATGCGTCCCGCGATCAGCTTCAGCGCCGGTTCGTTGAACACGAAGCTGCGGCCGAGGTTCCCCTGCAGCGCGTCCTTCACGAAGATGAAGTACTGCTCCCACAAGGGACGATCGAAGCCCATCTCGGCGATGATCCGAGCCCGCTCCGCCTGGTCGGCCTCCGGTGAGATCAGGATATCGACCGGATTGCCGATGACGTGAACGCCGATGAAGACGATCACCGTCATCGCCAGCACAACAAAGCACGCCTGGATCAGGCGGCGGATCATCCATGTGAACATTGGTTGCTACTTCGCCGGCTGCACGCCCATGGCCTCGGTCTGTTCGTCGACCCGGGCCTCGTATGTCAGACCCTTGCGCGTGGCCCAGATGTTCTTCTGCAAATGCAACTGGATCACCGGGACGTCGTCCATCGCCAGCCGCATGGCCTGCTGCACCAGCTTCTCCCGCGCGCCATCCTCCATGGTCGCCATCGCCTGGTCGATCAGCGTATCGACGGCGGGGTTGGAGTAGCGGCCGCGGTTCGCTGTGCCCAGCCCGCGCTGCGGGTTCCAGGTGGCGATCTGCGCGCGCAGGGGGTTCAGGCCCTCCCCGCTCGACACGCCCCAGCCGAGCAGGAAGACCGAGAACTCCTGCTTGCCGGAGCGGGCGATGAAGTTGGACCAGGGCAGTGCCTCGACCGTCGTCTGCACGCCGATGCGCTGCCACATCTGGGCCACCGCCTGGATGATCTTGGCATCGTTCACATAGCGGTCGTTCGGGCCGTGGATCGTGATCCGCATCCCGTTTGGGAAGCCGGCTTCCTTGAGCAGGGCCTTGGCCTTCTCCGGCTCATACGGGTGCGGCTTCAGGTCGGGGACATAGGTGAAGGCCCCGGGGCGCAGATACTGCCCGGTGGGAACGGCCGAATTCTCCATCACCCGGTCGACGATGCCCTGGCGGTTGATCGCCAGCGACAAGGCGAGCCGGACGCGGCGGTCCTTGAGCGGGTTCTTTTCCAGAGCTTCCCCGTTCGGCCCGGTGACGAAGGGCATGGCACCGGTGCGGGAGTGGTCGTACCAAAGGAAGATCGACCGGTTGCTCACGACTTCCGAGATGGTGACGCGCGGGTCCTTGCGGAGGTTGGGCAGGTCCTGC
>CANJSR010000483.1 GCA_947476855.1 Acetobacteraceae bacterium | reverse complement strand
GTCGCTCAGGGCGATCTTTTCCAGTTCCATCGCCAGGTCGAGCAGCGGGTCGCCCTTGATGCCGAGTTCGCGCAGCACGTCGTGGCAGGCCTTCTGGATGATCTTCGCGCGCGGGTCGTAGTTCTTGTAGACCCGGTGGCCGAAGCCCATCAGCTTGGCGTGGTTGTTCTTGTCCTTCACCTCGGACAGGAATTCCGGAATGTTGTCGACGTGGCCGATGTCCTTCAGCATCGTCAACACGGCTTCGTTCGCGCCGCCATGGGACGGGCCCCACAGGCTGGCAATGCCGGCCGCGATGCAGGCGAAGGGATTGGCGCCGGTCGAGCCCGCCAGGCGGACGGTGGAGGTCGAGGCGTTCTGCTCATGATCCGCGTGCAGGATCATGATCAGGTCCATCGCCTTCGACAGGACCGGGTTGATCTTGTACTCCTCGGTCGGGACGCCGTAGACCATGTACAGGAAGTTCTCGGCATAGGTCAGGTCGTTCCGCGGATACATGAACGGCTGGCCGATCGAGTACTTGTAGGCCCAGGCGGCGATCGTGGGCAGCTTCGCGACCAGGCGGAACGCGCTGATGCGGCGGCTTTCCGGATCGTTGATGTCCAGGCTGTCGTGGTAGAAAGCGGACAGGGCGCCGACGACGCCGCACATGACCGCCATCGGATGGGCGTCGCGGCGGAAGCCGTTATAGAAGCTCCGGATCTGCTCGTGCAGCATCGTGTGCCGCATCACGCCCAGGTCGAATTCCTTGCCCTGTTCCGCCGTCGGCAGTTCGCCGTTCAGCAGCAGGTAGCAGACTTCGAGGAAGTTGGAGTTCTCGGCAAGCTGCTCGATCGGGTAGCCCCGATACATCAGGATGCCTTCGTCACCATCGATGTAGGTGATCTTGCTCTCGCACGACGCGGTGGCGCCGTAGCCGGGGTCATACGTGAACAGCCCCAGATCATTGTAGATCTTGCGGATATCGAAGACATCGGCGCCCGCAGTGCCCGACATCAGCGGGATCGTGGTCTTCTTGTTGGTCCCGTCAAGCGTGATCGTGACGGTCCTCGGCGTGCTGGCGCTCATGCGCGTGTCCTTATGCTTGTGACGGGCGGACGCCGTCGTGACGGGATGAACCGCCGCGACGTGGTTCGGCTTGGGGCGAAATTATGGTGCCACGCGCGCGGACGCAACCTTCGCGGTTGCGGGAGGGAAAAGCGGGGCTCCGCCCCGGACCCCGCAAAGGGGCGCTGCCCCTTTGATCCCCGCCAAGGGCCGAGCCCTTGGAACCGGTAATTGGGGGGAATGGGGAGGGGCCGACCGTGACCGTGCAGGGTCCGTGTTGGCCCCTCCCCATTCCCCCCAACCAATGGTTTCCAAAGGGCTGTGCCCTTTGGCAGGGTCCAGGGACAGCGTCCCTGGCGGGGTGTGGGGCAGCGCCCCACTTCTTCCCTTGCCACGACGCCAGCCCCCGTGCATGGCACCCGCGCTGATGGCAGGAGAGTTCGGCATGAGCGCGCCCCCCACATTGGGTATCCTCGCCGGTGGCGGCCCGATCCCCGGTCAGGTCGCCGCCGCGGCCCGCGCCGCCGGCCGGGACGTCTTCATCGTCGGGTTGGAGGGTTTCGCCCAGGCCGCCGTCATCGCGCCCTACAAGCATGAGGTCATTCGCATCGGCGCGGTCAGCCGCATCCTCGCCGCCTTGCGCGCGCATGGGTGCCAGGACCTGGTGATGATAGGGGCCGTGCGCCGTCCCTCGATCTTCGACCTGCGTCCGGATGCCGAGGGCGCGCGCCTGCTCGCCCGCGCCGGCCGCATGGCCTTCTCCGGCGATGACGGATTGCTGGCCGCGGTGGTCCGCGTGCTGGGGGAAAACGGCTTCCGCGTCATCGGCGCCCACGAAATCCTGCAGGAGGCATTGGGACCCCGCGGCGTGCTGACCCGCGTCAGTCCCGACGCCCAGGCGATGGCGGATATCGAGCGTGGGGTCGCCGTCGTCCGCGCCCTGGGAACCGTCGATGTCGGGCAATGCTGCGTCGTGCAGCAGGGATTCGTGCTGGCGGTGGAAGCGGTGGAGGGCACGGACGCCATGCTTTCCCGCTGCGGCGACCTGGCGCGCAGCGGACCGGGCGGCGTGCTGGTCAAGCTGGTGAAGCCGAATCAGGAGAGGCGGGCCGACCTGCCAACGATCGGACCCGTCACGATCCAGGGTGCCATCGCGGCCGGGCTGAGGGGGGTTGCGTTCGAAGCGGAAGGCACCATCCTGGCGGACAAGGACGCCTGCATCGCCGCGGCTGACGCGGCCGGGCTGTTTCTGTTGGGTCTCGATCCCGAGACCGTCCATAGGGAGAAATGAAGATGGCGCGGTTCCTGCACACCATGCTTCGGGTCGGTGACCTGGATCGAAGCATCAATTTCTACACCAAGGCGTTCGGCATGCACGAAATGCGCCGCCGCGACGTCCCCGACGGGAAATACACCCTGGCGTTCGTTGGCTACGGGGATGAGGAAAGCAACACCGCGATCGAGCTGACCTACAACTACGGCGTCGAAAAGTACGAACCCGGCACGGCGTTCGGTCATCTCGCGGTGGGCGTGCCCGATGTGGCTGGCTCGTGTGAGCGTGCGGTGGAAGCCGGCGGCGTCATCACCCGCCCGGCGGGTCCGGTGAAGTTCGGCACGACGATCATCGCCTTCGTGCGCGACCCGGACGGCTATCTGATCGAACTGGTCGAGCGGAAGTAAACCGCCCGAAAAAGAAAAAGGGAGGCCCGAGGGCCTCCCTGCTTCCTTCGCTTACGCGGCGTGCAGCAGATCCAGCGCGCCTTCGTAGATTTCCATGTTCTTGCCGAAGGAAATCGCCGCCGCCTGGGCGCCGCATACCAGGTGCATCCAGCGGTAGGGTTCGCGGGTGGCGTGGAATTCCTCGACGATCGCCTGATGATGCTTGAAGGCATGCATCTCGGTGAAGCTGTCGTGGCACACGATTTCACCCAGCCGCTTCATGAAGGCTTCGGCGTCGTAGCCAAGCTCCACGTATTGCTGTGCGAGGTTGACCGTGTCCTTGACCTCCGGCACCGCGATCATCTTGCCCAGATTGGTGATCGTGGACCAGTCGGTCGGGGGCTGGTTGTAGATGCTCTGCGTCATGGCATCCAGCAGGTCTTCCTGCGACCGGTGCGGCAGCGCGGCGACCGCTGCCATGTCTGGCTGCGGCGTCTGTTCCATCCGGTACTGGGTCGACTTCACTTCCGGCCCCATCTGCCAGGTCAGCAGGATCATCAGCTTGTTGCGCGGGCTGATGCCGTCGAGGCGAAGCAGATAGCGGCGGAGATTGGCGCTGGTGTGCAGATGCACGTCCATCGGATTGCCGGTCAGCGACCGCAGGAACAGACCCGCCGCGCCGATCGACAAAGCCTCTCCGGCGCCTTCAAGCGACAGGCCGCCGGCGAGCGCTTCGGCGATCATCACCGGGATCGTATTGTAGTCGGCGCACTGCCCGATGCCCTCACCGAGCGCACCGATCTTCGCGGTTTCGTCCTCGCCGCTGCGCTGGCGCATGACGCGGGACAGAAGCTGGTGCTTTTCGATCAGCCCCTCGATGTCCGGCATGATGCGCGGCGCGGGGAAGCGGGCGGTGTAGCGGACCGACGGCC
>CANJSR010000482.1 GCA_947476855.1 Acetobacteraceae bacterium | reverse complement strand
GGCCAGATGCCGGCTGCACAAGGGTGCGGCGACGGCGTGTTCCAGCGCGATGACGCGCATGCCTTCCAAGGGGCGCATGGATGGGATTCCTGGCTGATGGGTCCGGGGCGAGACCTAAGCGCGCGGCGGGGGGTGAGTCAAAGGCGGGGAGTCCCCATCCCGAACAGCCCCTCCGCCGCCACCGTGACAGGCCCGTACCGACCCGGTAGCGTCCCAATCGTCGGGGGCAACATGACCGTCTTCATCAGCTACAACCGCCGCGATGCCGCACACGCCAGGGCGCTGGACGATTGGCTGCGCGCGCAGGGAGAAACGACGTTCTTCGACCAGCGCGACCTCGGCGGTGGGCAATTGTGGCTGGACGACCTGGAGCAGGCCATCGGCACGACCGCCACCGCCGTCGCGGTCCTGGTCGGCCCCAACGGCCTCGGGAACACCCAGAAGTATGAGTTCCAGTTCGCCCTGACCCGCCAGACCGGCGAGCCCGGCTTCCCGGTCATCCCCGTCATCCTGCCGGGCACTCCGCTCGCCATCCTGACCGGTTTCATCGGACTGCAAACCTGGGTCGATTTCAGCGGCACCACCAGCCCGCTCGGCGACCCCGCTGGCCTGCAACACCTGCTGGCCGCCACACGCCGCCTGACGCCCGGCTCGGAGAAAATCCGCGGCACCGTCTGCCCCTACAAAGGCCTGAACTTCTTCACCGAGGACGACGCCCCCATCTTCTTCGGCCGCGATGATGAGGCCGCGGCACTGCGCGACCTGGTGCTGAAGCAGGACATCGCCGCCGTCCTCGGCCGGTCGGGCGCCGGGAAGTCGTCCCTGGTGCGCGCGGGCCTGATGCCAAGACTGCGACAGCGCGACGGAGACCGCCGCACCGGAATCTGGGACCAGATCCTGGTCCGACCCGGCGAAGACCCGCTGCTCGGCCTGGCTACTGGGTTGGCACCGCCCGGCCCCGACGGAGTCGCCGTGGCGGATACCAAGGCGCTGGAACGGGACAAGCTGGACCTGCGCGATGCCTCCACCGACTTCCTCGCAACCCACTTCCGGCTCCGGCGGGAAGCATCGCGCCTTAAAGTCAACCGGCTGCTGGTGATCGTCGATCAGGCCGAGGAACTGTTCACGCCCCCCTGGCACATGACCGACCGCGACGCGATCCGCCAGTTCGAGTCAGACCGCGACAAACTCATCAGCCTGCTGCTGACCGCAGCCGACCAGCGACTGGCGAGCGTTGTGCTGACGGTCCGTTCCGACTTCTTCGACGCGCTGATGCACAGCCCGTTCGGGCCGCGCCTCTCCAACGCCCAGCTTCTGCTCGGCCGCATCCAGGACCTGACCCCGGTGATCGAGCGGCCGGCCGGACTGGTCGGGATGACACTGGCCACCGGCCTGACCCGCCGCGTTGTTGATGATGTCGGCACGGACGAAACCAATCTGCCGCTGATGCAGCACGCCTTGGAATCGACATGGCGGAAAAGCCGGCCGGGCACCGTGCTGACCTATGAAGCCTATCATGAGGCAGGCGGCGTCAGCCACGCGATCAACAAGGCGGCCGAGGACTGCTATCGGGACGACTTGCGCGACGACCGGGAACGGCTGGCCGCCCAGCGCTTGTTTCTGCGCGTGGTGCGCCCCGGCTCGGGCGACACGATCCTGCGGGTCCAGGCGAACGTTCCGGACGATCCCATCGAAAAGCACGTGATGGAGGTCTTCGCCGACCCGCAACACCGGCTGCTGCTGGTCGGCGCACGGGAAGGCACCCCCACGGTCGAGTTGTCGCATGAAGCGCTGGCGCGTGGCTGGACGAGGCTGCGCGACTGGGTCCGGGACGAACGCGACAATCTGCGCGCGCGTGAATTGGTGCGCGAATGGATGGCGGACAATCCCAATGGGATTTTGCCGCTGGACAGCGCGCTGTTCGTGGCCGCACGAGCCTGGATCACGAAGCCGGGGAATGTGCTGCCGGACAGTGGGGCCGAGGCCTATGTCCGACGTTCGATTCAGGCGGCCGAGGCGCGGGAGCGAGCGGCGCGGGAGGCGATCGAGCACCAACTCGCGGCCGTGCGGGCAGAAGCGCAGAGGGAACGACAGCGTCGGACGGTCTTCGGCGTCGCGTCGGTTGTGTTTCTGGCTGTCGCTTTGGCGGCGGGGCTTTTCTACTTCAAGGCGGAACGGAACGCCGAGGAGGCCAAGCGTCAGGCCGGGATCGCCAAAGACGAGACGCTCAAGGCTAGGGGGGCCCGGGAGGACGCCGAGAACGCTCTGGCGGAGGCTAAGCGGCAGAGCGAGGAGGCCCAGCGTCAGGCCGGAGTTGCCGAGGAACAGCGTCGGATCGCGGAGGAACAGGGTCGTATCGCAGCCGAGCAGAGAGACTTCGCCACCGAACAACAAACGATTGCCACCGTCGAACGTGATCGCGCCGCACGAGAAGCGGCTCGGGCCAACGCGGCGGCCGGCGCGGCACGCGATGCCGCATCACGGCTGATCTTTGACATCGCCCAGAATCTGGCGGACCAGCAGGGCATTCCCATCGCGGTCAGGACCCGTATCCTGGACGAGGCGATGGGCGTGTTGGATGCCATGCTGCGCCATCAGCCCGACGATCCGGCGGTGCTTCGCTTAAAGGGATCAGCGTCCAAAGTATTCGGCGATGCTTTCGGCGGCCTGGGGCAGACGGAACGGCGACGTCAAATGGTCGATCTGGCCGTATCGATCTTCCAGCGCCTCGCAGGTGACGAACCCAATCACCTGGGAAGGCAACACGATTTGTCGGTAGCCATTATCGATAACGGCGACGTGCTGGTGGCGCAGGGCAAGGGGGAAGAGGCGCTGGCCGCCTATCGCGACAGCCTGGCGATCCGCGAGCGTCTGGCGCGGGCGGACTCCGCGAACGCAGATTGGCAGCGGGACCTCTCGGCCGCGTTCAGCAGGGTCGGCGACGTGCTTGTGGCGCAGGGCAAGGGGGAGGAGGCGCTGACCGCCTATCGCGACAGCCAGGCGATCTTCGAGCGTCTGGCGCGGTCGGATCCCGCGAACGCGGGCTGGCAGCGGGACCTCTCGGTCTCGTTCAACAAGGTCGGCAACGTGCTTATGGCGCAGGGCAAGGGGGAGGAGGCGCTGACCGCCTATCGCGAGGACCTTGCAATCGCCGAGCGTCTGGCGCGGTCGGACCCCGCGAACGCGGGCTGGCAGCGGGACCTCTCGGTCTCGTTCGAGAAGGTCGGCGACGTGCTTGTGGCGCAGGGCAAGGGGGAGGAGGCGCTGGCCGCCTATCGCGACAGCCTGGCGATCCGGGAGCGTCTGGCGCGGGCGGATCCCGCGAACGCGGGCTGGCAGCGGGATGTCGCCGTGTCACAGTTCAAGCTCGGCCGGTTCGCCCTGCGATCGGGGGACGTGGCGGAAGCGCGGCGATTGTTGACCGCCGGGCGGGCGATTGTGGCGGAGCTGGCGGCGCGGTCGCCCGACTGGGCGGTGGTGCGGCGGGATGTGGAGTTGTTCGACCGGGTGCTGGGGATGATCCCGCGGTAGGCCGGCTGGGTGGGGCGAGGTCGTCCCTCCCATCCCCCCTCCCCATCCGTCATGGCCGGGCTTGACCCGGCCACCCGCCCCCGGGGTTGTACAACTTCTTCCAACCGTTGTAT
>CANJSR010000481.1 GCA_947476855.1 Acetobacteraceae bacterium | reverse complement strand
GTCGGTGGAGGATGATCCTTCCTGATGTCAGCCACCGTCGCCTCCCGCAGATTTGGGTTCAGACGGTACCCTCTGCGGTCCTGGGTTTCGATGAAGGTGTTCTGATCCAGGGGGATACCGAGGCCTGTGGCCAATGGTTTCAGAGCGTCACGCAGCCGCCGCAGTTGCTGGCGCATGGATTGCTCCTCCACCCTGCAAACTTCCGCCAACGCAGCGGATCCGAGAAAGGGAACTTCTCGATCCTCAGATTTGGCCTTCCGGAAATTTTCCAGCAGCGCATCCACAAGCCTGAAGTTGGCTCCATCGAGATAGGTTTCTCCACGGAACAACACGCGATTGCGGCCGGCGTCGATCGCGAACTCAAGGACCGGCGTTGCCAAGCGGTCCACAAACGCTTTGACCTGCGCGTCATAGTCCGACGGGACTTCCGGCTCCACATGCCCGCGATTGAAGCAGACCGCCAATAGTGACCCCGATGGCAGTTCGCCACGATAGAGTGCACTTGCATGCTTGGCCAATGCGGCCGCGATCACATCCTCGACGGATTGCGATTGGCGACGAAAGAGATCGAAGAGCGAGTCACCGGCTTGCTTCGCCGTAAATTCAGGGAACTGATCAAGAGCGGAGACCACCTCGGGGTAATCGACCAAAAACCTTTCCTTCTGCACGCTCCCGATGGCGCGGAAGAAGGACACATAGCTGAGAGCCATCTGTAAGCTATCATCAGTGCTGCGATCGGACATCAGAAGATCGACCGCATAGTTCTCAGCGGGGTCAAAATCCTCGAGGCCTGCCGCGAGAATTGCAAACCTCCGGTCGATACATTGTGAACAGCGGCCACAGTGTTTCCGCGTTGCGGTCCAGGTGCGTGGTCTGGTGCAGCTGCTGGTCATAGCCAGCAAATCTGCCATATCAGCCCCCTGGATTATCTGGGTGACTTCTGTCTTCGTTAACCATTGCAGGGGTGTCCGGATTTCAAATTGGCGCTCCAGCAACGTGGAAAAGAGAGCTTCCAGACCGCGTATTACCTTTGGGTGGGTCGTACGGGTGGCTCGTCCTCCAGTTACGTCACCTGATATCGGAAGGTTGATGCTGACCACTCCGTTCTCATAGAACGTAAACCGGTCTCTGCGAGACATCTCCGCAATCACCATTGCAAGGCAAGCAAACAAAAAGGAACGTGTCCGTTGGGTGTGCTCCCGCGCTGGAACACCCTCATTGGTCACCTCGACCGGAATGAATGAAAAATGACGACCGTAACCACGCCGTTTCAACTCTTCGACCAGTTTTGATTGAATGCTGCGGACCTTGGTTGACGAGTGGTGGCCAACCAACGTGACTGTTTTCTGGCGCAGGATAATATCATCGATCGCGCCGGCCAGGGAGTCTATACCACCGGAGAATAGCGCAATCTCATCATGCTCCATTGAAGCATCGATGAGATCGTGGAAATATGCATCTCTCGGCAGAGATGGTAATTTTGCTTCAAGGAACTCAAATTCGTAGCTGTCATCGGATAGGAACCCGAGAGTAGAAGAAAGGGCATCGACAACATCGGGGTTTTGCCAGACCTTAAAGCGTCTTACTGGGATCGAGAAATGTAATTGGCGTCGCCACATTGATCCAAAATCTTTCAGCCGGTCCGACCCTCGTCCGACCCGCTGATCCGCGCAGTAGACATATGCCGCGATCTCGAGCAGGTCAAGCAACAAGTCTGGGACATTGCCCAGCATTGTGCGGGTGATATGGTCAATCCTGAGCTTAACGTTTTTTGCAGCGCCTTGGACGTTCATCGCAATGGCGTCTTTTTGCGTGGCCCGCGATACTCCACATTCGATTCGGATGTTTTTCATGGTGCGCCCTTTCTCTGCGCGAGCTCCGCTTTCACTTTCTCGGCGACATAGCCTGAGAAACTCCGAATATCTTCCCTGGTGATTTGCTTTCCGTCTCGGTAATAGTTTTTTCCAAGCCAGTCTCTGGCGAACCCTCTCATGATCAGCGCGGACTCTTCACAATGCCGTCTGATGGAGTTGTTAAACGCTTGCAGATCGTGCACTGATCGCGCCACCCGCTCCGGGCCGACAAGCTGGTGTAGATTCCGGTCGACATAATAGTGAATCACACGTTCAACAAAATTCGAATAGAATTGATGTGATACAGACCCGAACTGCTCAGCCCCTTTCAGGTTAGATAGGGAGGCCCGAACGTCTTCCGAGGTCGGCTCCCATAACGACGGCAGGCGGCTCTGCACCGCGTTCGCGAGCGCGGCCATGGCGGCCTGGCGGGCCATCTCGCCAAGGTCGGTCGCAGTGTTGTGCGCTTGCCGCTGCACTCGCTCCAGAGCGGAATTGTAAGCGACCAGGATGTCAGCCAGGGTTGGATCCGGACCAAGACGCACTCCGCAACTGCTGAACTCATCATCGAGGCAGCGCGCGGCTGCGGCTTGGGGAAGGCGGATGAGCAACCACAGGGCCTCGATAAAAACCGGGTCTCTCAGCGCACGTTCCAACGCCTGCTGACCAACATCAGTGACGCCGTCGATCAGATCACCTGTCGGCGTGCCCCCGGTGACCAGATACCGCACAATCTGGGGCAACAGTCGTAGGGCTGGTAGTCTCCCGAGGCGCTGATGGCCCATGGCACCTTCTATCTCTTGTTGGGCCCGAACGGTCCCCCCGCCAAGAAGGCACATCAAAAAAGGCGTGGAGTTCTTTCATGAGCGATGGGAAAGGCTTCTCGAATGGTCGTCCTACGGAAGCCTGCCAAAGAAGGCATCGCCTTACAACCATGACATGAAAGCCTGGGCCCAAATCCCAACCCCGTATCGCCGACTCGTCTGCCGCCCGCCGCGGCGGCTCCTATCTCGCCTCGACCACGCAATCTTTCCTTTGTTTTCGCTCGACTACGTTAATACATTGATTTATCTTTATTTTCAAAATCAACTCGCCTACCGGTCGCTCATCGAAATCGATCGTGGCGGCTGTTCATGCATTCCTCTGTCTCTACCCGTGCCCCTACGGACAACGCGCACCCCCCGCACCACCTGAGGGAGGTCTGCCAGCTGCTTGCCCGGGGAATGGTGCGGCTGCGCAGCCGCATGGCGGAGGAAGCAACCCGTCAAACTGACGACCCGGGAGACAATTCGCTACGCGATACCGCCCCCCAGCGCCGTCATGCGAACCCGACTTCACGGAGACGCGCATGACCCGAAAGACCAAGGCCGGCACTCAGCTAACGCCGGAGATCCCCTCGATCCCACCGACGGATGTGCTGGGCCGACTGGCCGCATTGACGACGATGGCCACGCCCGACCTCAAACAGCAGTGGCGAGACCTGTTCGGCACCGAGCCACCGCCATACAATCAGAAATTCCTCCGCAACCGCTTGGCGTACAGGGTGCAGGAACTCGCCTATGGAGGCCTGAAGCCGGCGACCATCGCCCGGCTCGAAGCCTTGGGCGAGCAATTGGACGGCGGGAACATCACCATCCGCCGCATCCGCGCGGACATGAAGCCGATCGCCGGCACGACCCTGGTGCGGGAATACCAGGGCGTCGAACACCGCGTGACGGTGCGGGCCGATGATTACGAATACCAGGGCAGGGCGTTCCGGTCGCTGTCCTCGATCGCCCGCGCCATCACCGGCACGCG
>CANJSR010000480.1 GCA_947476855.1 Acetobacteraceae bacterium | reverse complement strand
TTCTTGGCAGCGCGCGCCACCCGATCAACAGCTCCGACTTCTCGGCCTTCCTCGTGCAGGCCCAGGCGTCCCGCGCCGAGGTCGTCGGTCTGGCCAATGCCGGCGGCGACACCATCAACTCCATCAAGCAGGCGGCCGAGTTCGGCATCGTCAAGGGCGGCCAGAAGCTCGCCGGTCTGCTGGTCTTCATTACCGACGTGCATAGCATCGGCCTCCCGCTCGCCCAGGGCCTGCAGTTGACCGAGGCGTTCTATTGGGACCTGAACGACGGGACCCGCGCCTTCTCCAAGCGCTTCGCCGAGAAGATGAAGAAGATGCCGACCTCGATCCAGGCCGGCCATTACTCCGCCACCAAGCATTACCTGGAAGCCGTGAAGGCGACCGGGACCGACAACCCCGAGAAGGTGATGGCCTGGCTGAAGGCCAACCCGCTGAACGACGACCTGTTCGGCAAGGGCTATGTCCGCGCCGATGGCCGCAAGATGCATGACATGTATCTGTTCGAGGTGAAGAAGCCGTCCGAGTCCAAGGGCCCCTACGACTACTACAAGCTGATCCGGACCATCCCGGCCGAGGAAGCCTTCCGTCCGATGGAAAAGGGCGACTGCCCGATGGTGAAGAAGGGCTGATCAAGCTCTCGCCGATGACGCCGCGTCCGGACCCCGGACGCGGCGTTTTCGTTTCTGGCGCCTGCGTTACGGCCGCAGCAAGACCTTGGACGCCGCGCGCTGGCGGGACAGTTCGAACCCCTCCAGCCCGCGGTCCAGCGGCAGGCGGTGGGTGACCATGGGGCGGAAGCTCTCCGGGTCGCGGGCCAGCAGCGTCAGCACCTTGTCCCAGGTGGGACGCGCGCAGCTATGGGTGGCGCGGAGCTGGTGGCGGGCGCGGACGAAGTTGGTCAAATGGATTGATACGGGGCCGGGATGGATGCCCGCCACGACCAGCACGCCCGCGGTCCGCAGCACGCCCAGGCCGTCATTGATCGCCGGCGGGTAGCCCGTCGCCTCGATCACGACGTCGACCTTGCGGCCGTTGTTCAGGGCCATGACCTGGTCGAGCAACGATCCCTCGGCCACGTCGATGATGTCATTGAAGCCCAGTTGCCGCATCACATCGAACCGCGGCCCGTCGGCCCTACCGGAGACCAGGACCCGTCCGGCGCCGGCCGCGCGGGCGAACAGGGCGATGGCCTGCCCGATCGTGCCTGGTCCCATCACCAGGACCGTGTCGCCGAGGCCGACCTGCCCGGTCAGCACCGCCTCCGCCCCGACGCAGAGCGGTTCGGTCAGGGCGCCGACCTCGGTATCGACGTTGGCGGGCAAGGACAGGCAGTTGCCGGCGGCGACGGTGACATAGCGGGCGAAGCCGCCGGGCAGGGTCAGGCCGATCGTCTTGCGGTCCAGGCAGTTGCGCTGGTCGCCGCGTACGCAATTGGCGCAGACCCCGCAGGTGACGGAGGGGTTGACGGTCACGGCCGTCCCCTCGGCCAAAGTGACGCCGGCGCCTTTGGCGATGACGCGGCCGGCGAATTCGTGGCCCATGGTCACCGGCAGATGCGGGACCATGAAGCCGTAGCCGTCCGTCCATTCATAGGCATGGACGTCGGAGCCGCAGATGCCGGCGTTTTCCACTTGCACGGTCACCTGGCCGGGGCCGGGCGCGGGGGCCTCGGTTCCGTCGAACAGGTCGAGGCCGAATTCCGGCTTGGTCTTGCGTAGCAGCAGCATGGCGTTTGTTCCTCCTGGGTTCGGAGGATGCACCGGGACGGGGCTGGCTGGCAAAGGCGGCTCAGGCGTTCGGCAGGGCGGTCTGGCCCAGCACCCAGCCTTCCCAGCGTGACAGCATCGGGATGTCGGGCGGCGCGTCCGGACGGTGGCCGGCCAGGACGTTCAGCACGCACAGCACGCCCAGGGTGCAGTCGAACCGGTCCTCTCCGGCGGCGTCGGCGCCGAAGCCGTTGGTGATGGTGGCCTCCATTTCGGGGTCGGGGTGGGCGTCGAGGCGGGCCATGGCCTGCCGCAGCGGTTCGGCGAGGGCCGCGCGGTCGGACTGGCGCCGCTTGCTGCCGGACAGGCGCAGGCCGAGGTGGCGCAGGGCCTCGGCCGGGTAGGTTTCGGCGATGGCGATTGCGCCGGGGGCCAGCAGGCTGCGGAACGGGCCGTCGAAGGGCCAGATGCGGATGGTGTCTCGGTGGCGCAGCGCGGGGAGCAGCATTTCCCGCCAGGCGGCGGCGGCGGCCTTGCCGCTCTGGTTGGCGCCGAGGGTCCAGAAGACCGGGGCTCCGGCGGGGCGTTCGGCGGTGGCGCGGTCGCAGAGGCGGGAGAGGGCGGAACCCAGCGGAGGAAGGCCGAGCGCGAGGGCGTGGGCGGCGCGGGTCATGCCTTTGAGGCCTCGGGCTGGGTAGAAGGGGCGTTCCTGGGTGATGTCCTGGAGGGTTGGGCAGACGTTGTAGAAGTCCGGCCAGTGGGCGGTGTTGGCGAGGAAGGTCAGGAAGTCGGGTTCGGGGCGGAGGGCCGCGTAGGCGGCGGGGACGCCGATGGGGAGGTCGACGCCGAGGGCGACGGGGCCTTGGGCGGCCTCGGTGCGGAGGGTGTCCAGGAAAGCGGGGACGGGGCCGACGGGGCGGGGTGGGGGGAGGCGCCATGCCTTGCCGTCGCGGACGGCGATTGCGACCCAGCGCTTGCGGGGGTCCATGCTCCAGTCCGCGTGGGCGGCGAGAGTTGGCTGGGTGGGGTTCTCACGGTGCATGGGGTGTTGCCGCGTGCATTTTCTGGGGGTGGGTTGGTGGGTGGGGTTCGGGCGCTCCCCTCCCCTTGGGGGAGGGGTCGATATCCCCCGGTCGGTGCGGCGATCCCCCCACCCCGGCCCTCCCCCTCAAGGGGGGAGGGGGCGAGCGGGTTGTCACGGTGCATGGGAGGTTGCCGCGTGCGTTTTTTGGGGGGTGACTTGGTGGCTGGGGTGCGGGCGCTCCCCTCCCCTTGAGGGAGGGGGTGGGGGAGGGGTTGGTATCCCCCGGTCGGTGCGGCGATGACCCCCCACCCCGGCCCTCCCCCTCAAGGGGGGAGGGCGCAGGTAGGTCTTCTCCGTGCCTGGGGGGTGTAGTTCGTTCACTTTACGTTCCTACAATGCCGCCGCCCCACGAGGCAAGCATTCCGCCCCCGCGCGGTCACCCGGCCCCACCCGGATGACCACCCAGCGTTCAGGAACCCAGCGGCTTGTGCGCACGCTCCAGCAGGCGAGCGAAGAACCCCGGCGGCTTGACCGGCTTCGGGGGTTCGGCGGCTTTCTCGCGCGCCTTCTGTTCTTCCTGCTTCTCCCGTTCCTTCAGGTTCAGCCACTTGTCCAGGCTCATGCCGGCCTTCGCGGCCCGCTTGGCTTCGTAGGCGCGCTGGCCTTCGCTCATGTCCTTGGTGGTAGCCACGATGCTCTCCCGCTGTCCGTCGGGTTTTCGCAGTGTGGCCGTCCCGGATCAAGCGGCATCCGGCCGGGCTGACATCCCCGCTTCAACCCGGCATGCTGCCCCCGCACCAAGGGGGAAGCGCATGAGCAGCGGGCTGGATGGCGTCGTCGCCGCCGAAACGATCCTGAGCCACACGGACCGGAACAACGGCATGGTCTGGGTGCGCGGCCACGACCTGCCCGACCTGGTCGCCAACC
>CANJSR010000479.1 GCA_947476855.1 Acetobacteraceae bacterium | reverse complement strand
GGCCGTCCAGGGTCAGCCGCCCATGCGCGCCGGGGCCGATCCCGGCATAGTCGCCATAGCGCCAATAGGTCAGGTTGTGCCGGCTCTCCCGCCCCGGGACCGCGTAGTTCGACACCTCGTAGGCACCGAGGCCAAAGCGGGCGGCTTCCTCGGCCGTCGTTTCATACAAAGCGGCGCCGAGGTCGTCCTCGGGCAGCACCAGGTCGCCGCGGCGGTGCAGGGTTTCGAACTTGGTCCCCGGCTCGATCGTTAACTGATACAGAGACAGGTGATCCGCGACCAGCGCCAGGGCTTCGCGCAGCTCGGCCCGCCAGGCGGCGACGTCCTGGCCAGGGCGGGCATAGATCAGGTCGAAGGAGATGCGGGGGAAGATCGCTCGCGCCATCTCCAGCGCCGCGACCGCCTGGGGCCCCGAGTGCTGGCGGCCGAGCATCTGGAGAGCGGATTCGCGGAGGCTCTGGACGCCTAGGGAGACGCGGTTGATGCCAGCATCGCGGAAGGCCGCCAGCCGCCCGGCCTCCACGCTGGTGGGGTTGGCCTCCAGCGTGATTTCCAGGTCCGGCGCGGGATCGAACAGGCGCCGCGCGTCGGCCAGCAGCAGGCCGGCCGTGTCGGGCTCCATCAGGCTGGGCGTGCCGCCGCCGAAGAAGACGGACGTCAGGCGGCGCCGGCCGAGCCTTGCGGCTTCCCATGCCAGTTCGGCGCGGAGGGCGTCGCGGAACCGGTCCTGCGGGATGCGCTCGCGCACATGGGAGTTGAAGTCGCAGTAAGGGCACTTGGCGAGGCAGAACGGCCAATGGATATAGAGCGCGAGAGGTTCCATGCCGGAGGATATGGTCACGATGTCAGGTTCATCAGCGGGCGGATCGGTGGAGCGGGTGCGGGCGGCGCTGCTGGCGGCCGGGCACGAGGACACGATCACGGCCTTTCCCGCCGGCACGCGCACTGCGGCGGACGCGGCGGCGGCGGTGGGCTGCGACGTCGCCCAGATCGCCAAGTCCATCGTCTTCCGCGCCGGCGGACGGGCGGCGGTCGTGATCACCTCGGGCGCCAACCGGGTGGACCAGGCCAAGGCGGAGCGCGTCCTGGGCCAGAAGCTGGGGCGGGCGGACGCGGACTGGGTGCGAGAGGCAACGGGCTTCGCGGTCGGCGGCGTGTCTCCGGTCGGCCATACCAGCCCGCCCTTGCTGCTGCTGGATGATGATCTGCGGGTGCTCGATCCGATCTGGGCGGCGGCGGGCTCGCCCTTGCATGTGTTCCGCACCACCGCGGCCGACCTGCTGCGGATGACCGGGGCGACGGTCGCGGATGTGAAGGTGGGGTAGCGGTTCGGCGGGGCCACGCATGGGATTGGTGCCTATCGGGGTTGGGACGCGGTGTCACGCGGGAAGGGACGGGGCAGGGCCTAACTGGCGGGGCGGGTCATGTGGCACGTCGTCGGCTGGACCACGTCCCCGGCCTTGACCGAGGCATCGATGTGCCAGCCCAGGCCCGTATGCTCCGCGTCATAGGCGACGCCGGTCTGGAAGGTGCCCAGGTGGTAGGGCATCTGGATCTGGTGATCCTCGGCCCGCATCGTCACCTGCTGGCCAGAGGCGTCGGTCCAGGTCATGCCCTCCATGGCGAGCGCGAGCGCCAGGGCGTCGGTTGACCCCGCCTTGTCGATCGCGCGGGCGATCATCTCGATCGCGATCCGGCGTTCGGCGAAGGCGAAGTCGAAATCGAATTTCTTCCGGAACGATTGCACCCAGGCGTCCAGTTCGGCGTTTCCGGTCTGGCGGCCCAGGTTCTCACTGAAGCTCATAACCGAGTGGACCTTGCCGTCGCCGGCCGGCCCTATGGCCGTCGGGCCGCCGGCGAGATGCGCGTAGAACGTGTAGTAATCGAGGCCCAGGCCCGTCTCCATCCCGGCCTTGACCAGCAGTGACAGGTCGGGACCCCAGTTGCCGGTGAGCACCGCCTGCGCGCCCGACATCCTGACCTTGGCGAGGTGGGAGGAAAAATCCTTGATCCGGCCGAGGGGGATCAACTCATCGCCGACGATCGTGACGTCGGGGCGGAGCTTCGTCAGATGGGTCCGCAGGTCGCGCTGCACCGCCTGGCCGAACAGGTAGTCCTGGTTGATCAGATAGACCTTGGTGATGGTCGCGGGCAGGGTGCGGACCATGATCTCGGCCTTCATGCCGGCATGGGCGTCGGTGCGGAAGTGCCAGAAGCTGCATTTCTCGTTGGTCAGTTCCGGCGCCACACCGCCGCAATTGACGTAGACGACCCGCCTGTCCTTGTTGCGGGCGTTGTGCTTGTTCACCCCCTCCACCAGGGCCGCCGAGATATTGGACGGCCCGCAGTTCAGGACGATGGTCAGGCCGTCATCGACCATCTTCTGCAACGCGGCCAGGGCGTCCGCCGGCTGCGCTTTGTTGTCGATCGGCACCAGTTCCAGCTTCCGGCCGAGCGCACCGCCCTGCGCGTTGATGTGGTCGACCAGGAACTGGACCGACTTGATCGCCTGGTCGCCGACCTGGGCGAAGGTGCCGGACAGGGACTCGGTATAGCCGATCCTGATCGTGTCCTGCGCGGCGGCGGGTTGCATGAACAGCAAGCCGAGCACCGGGAGGAATAGTCCCGGGAGTCTCATGGCATCGTTTCCTGTTATGGTGTGTCGTATGTCTGGACGAATCTCACGTCCAGACGCCGGCCCTCATGCCCGCAGGTGGTTCGGGATGCGCAGGCCCAGGCGGTTGGGCACGCTCCAGATCTCCTGCACCTGGCGGGAGGGGCGGAAGCCCGCGCGCATGTAGGTCGGCAGGGCACGGGGGTGGTCGGCGGTGCAGGTGTTCACCGTCATGCCCCGGGCGCCCTCGCGCCAGCCTTCCTCGATCGCGGCGCGCAGGAAGGGGTAGCCGACGCCGGTGCCCAGCGCATGCGGCAGCAGGCCGAAATAGGACAGGTTGGTGTCGGGCCAGGAGCGGCGGTCAAGCTCGAAGAACCCGGCCGGTTCGCCGCCATCATAAAGGACATGAAGGGTCACGGCGCGGTTGGCCAGCAGGGACGCGAGTTCGCGGTCCGGCATGGTTCGCCGCAGCCACCAGACATACTCGGCGCCCACGGTGTTGTAGAGGTAGCGGTAGAAGCCGACGGTCGGGGTTTCCACCTGGACCAGCCGCATCCGCTCGGGCAGCGGCGGGACCGGGTCCAAGGGCGGCCATTCCATGCGCAGGAAGGTGACCACGACGGCCACCCTGGTCACCGGCTCCATCACGCTTCCATCTGGCCTGCTTTGTGCCTGTCGCTTCGTCCGCACACCTCAGTCGTCCAGGAAGCTGCGGAGTTTCCGGCTCCGGCTGGGATGCTTGAGCTTGCGAAGCGCCTTTGCCTCGATCTGGCGGATACGCTCGCGGGTCACGTTGAACTGCTGGCCGACCTCTTCCAGCGTGTGATCGGTGTTCATGCCGATGCCGAAGCGCATGCGCAGGACGCGTTCCTCACGCGGCGTCAGGGAGGACAGGACGCGGGTCGTGGCTTCCCGCAGATTGGCCTGGATGGCGGCGTCCAGCGGGATGACGGCGTTCTTGTCCTCGATGAAGTCGCCGAGATGGCTGTCTTCCTCGTCCCCGATCGGGGTTTCGAGGCTGATCGGCTCCTTGGCGATCTTCAGGACCTTG
>CANJSR010000478.1 GCA_947476855.1 Acetobacteraceae bacterium | reverse complement strand
GGTGTTGCCTGCAACCAGGCGGACCAGTGACGCGACATCACGCGGCGATGAATTCGTTCCATTTTTGGACCATGTACCGGTCCTCGGTCATCACCGAATTCCAGCACGCAACCCGGCCCATCCGTTCCTGGAACGATCCGCCGTCACGCACCGCGCCGGCCTTCTCCATCACCTTGCCCTCGGGCGAGAGGATGTCGGCCTTGGCCGGCTTGCCCTCCATCCAGAAGCCCCATTCATCCGCGCTCATGTGCTGCTTCGAGGTTTCGAGCACCGCGCTGTAGTAGCCCTGCCGGTTCAGATAGGCGCCGACCCAGCCGGACAGATACCAATTGATGTATTCATAGGCAGCGTCGCGCTCCAGACCGCTCAGATGACGGGCAATCCCGAGGCCGCCGCCCCAGGCGCGATAGCCCTCGGCCAAGGGCTGGTAGACGCAGGGGATGCCCTTGGAGCGCACCGCGGCGACCGCGGGGGACCACATCGACTGGATGATCACCTCTCCGGCGGCCATCAGATTGACGCTCTCGTCAAAGGTCTTCCAGAAGGCGCGGAACTGGCCGGCCTTCTTCGCCTCGATCAGGAAGCCGATGGTCTTGTCGATCTCGGGCTTCGTCATGTTGCCCTTGTCGGCATATTTGATCCGCCCCATCGACTCCATGACCATCGCCGCGTCCATGATGCCGATCGAGGGGATGTTCAGGATCGACGCCTTGCCCTTGAAGGCCGGGTCCATCAGGTCCTTCCAATGCGTGATCGGCCGCCCGACCAGGTCGGGGCGGATGCCCAGCGTATCGGCGTTGTAGATGGTCGGGATCAGGGTCATCCACCCGGTCTGCCCGGCCGCGAAGGTCTTGGCGGTGGGCGAGTCCACGAAGCTGACCGTATGCGGCGCGGTGCCCTGCGCGATCGGGGTCGTGGGCGTCAGACGGCCGGAGGTGAAGGTCGGCACAATCTTGTCGAAATACTTGATTCGCTTGACATCCATCGGCTGGAGCGTGCCGGTCGGATAGACCTTCTTGCAGATCCAGTACTCGATGTCGGCGATGTCGAACGACTTCGGCTGGGTCACCGCCTTCTGGGTCACGGCGTCGGAATCGAGCGCCGTCATCGACAAGGTGAACCCGAGATCAGCCTTCACCTTGTCGGCGATCGCGTTCAGGTTGGACACGCCGGTGCCGAACTGGCGCAGGGTGACGTTCTTGATGTTCTGGGCCCAGATCGTCGGAAACCCCGTGATCGCCCCTGATCCGGCGGCCACGCCGGCGGCGGCCAGCAGGCCCCTTCGTCCCAAACCCATCGTCGCTTTCCCTGGCATGCGCATGTCTCCCTGGCCTCGGCGGGACCCGCTGGCCCCGTCCGGCGAACGGCCATGCACCGCCCGTGCCACCATCAGAATGGCCGGACGCGCGTCAGGTCAAGCGGCGGGACAGGTTCCGGCGCGCCGTCGCCTCGAAACAGGCGGCGAGGGCGCCGTTGGAGCGGCGGCTGCGGTACAACGCCGGCATCGCGAGCAGGCGGGAAAGGAAGAACCGCTGCCCCGGCGGCATGCGATCATCGGTCAGGCCGGATTCCTGGGCAAGTGCGTGGGAGTTCGCGGTGAACATCTCCCAGGGCTCCCCCAGCGGGGTCAGGTCGAGGTCGACCAGCCACTGCGCATCCGGGTCCGGGTGAGGGGCGGCGTGGTTGGCGGTGGCCATGATCGCGCCGTCCACCGCGTCGCGCAGGGTGGCGGGCAGGGCGGCGGCGTGGTCCCGCCACAGCTCGGCCGAACGGGCTTCGTTGTCGCGGGCGCCGACGACATAGATCGCATCGTGATAGGCGATGGCATGGGCGGCGACGGCGTCGGTCCGCGCACCGCCATAAGCCAGATGCCGCTGCCACAGCAGGCCCGCATGCCCGGCGCCGTGGTAGTGCCGCCAGGGTTGCCGCCACAGATCCGCCAGCACCAGCCGGGCCTGGTCGGAGACCGAGAGGGCGGCCATCAGGTCATGGAACATGGCGCAGGCTTCCGGGCGGTCGGCCAAGGGGACGACGGGCGCCGTCTCGGTCGTCACGGTGTGATGATGAGGCATTGTCCCATCCTGACCGCTTTCCCTCCTCCGCGCGGTGGCGCGGATCACACTGAACAAGAAATGATGTCAGCGGGCGCCCGTGTTTCCACCCCCTTGGGTTCCACTGAGGGCCTCAATCGCCTGCCGGACCATGCCGGCGTCGGGCGCGTCCGGCGGCAGGCTGTCGCGCAGGCGGCGCCAATAGGCCAGGGCGGTGTCCTTCTGCCCCTCCCGCGCCGCGACCAGGCCGAGATACCACAGCACCGCGGGTTCATCGGGGCGCGTCGTCTCGATCCGGCGCAGGATGGCGATGGCGCGGGGCGGCAGCGGGTCCGACACGGCGCGCCCCTTCAGCAGCGCCTCGACCGCGCGGAGCGGGATGGTGACGTCCTCGGCGCGCAGGGGGGCCGCGCGTTCATAGGCGTCAGCGGCCTTCTCGGGTTCGTTCAGCACCATCCAGGACTGGCCGAGGCGCAGCCAGCCATCGAGATCGTTCGGCTCCTGCTCCAGCCGTTCGGCGAGGCGGGCGACCATGCCGCGGATCATCTGTGTCCGGTCGGCGGCGGGCATGGAGGCGGCGGCGTCGATGGTGGCCTGGTCGGGGCCCCTGGGCGCGTTGGCGGGCGCACCGGTCGGTGGCGCGGCGGGCATGCCGGCGCGTGGTCCGGCGGCCAAGGGGGCGCCAGGGGGTGCGCCAGGGGGGGAGCCGGGGGACGCGGGTGGCTGGCCGGGTGGCAGCGCGGGTGGGGCCATGCCGGCTTCCTGGGCAAAGCCCGCCACGCGGCGGGCGATCTCCGCGCGCACCGGGGCATCCGCCGGCATCTCTGCGGCGAGCACCTGCAAGCCGCGGATCGCCTCGGCCGGCTGCCCGTCCTGCCCGGCGGCGATCGCCAGATAGAAACGCGCCATGCCGTTGTCCGGTTCGCGCGCCAGCACGGTGCGGAACGTCTCCCGCGCCAGGGGGTTGACGGTGCCGCGCGCGCGGGCGACGAGTACCTCTCCATAGGCAGCCAGCGTGTCGACCGTCCCATCCCCCAGCGACATCGCGCGCTGATAGGCGTTGATCGCCGTGTCCCAGTCCGCCAGCGCGGCGGAGGTGCGGGCATACAGACGCCATCCCTCCTGGCTGGTCGGATCGGCGGCAAGGCGTTCCTTCAGGCGGGCGACCAGACGCTCGATCTCCGCCTGCTGTTCCCGCGCCGCGGCCGCGCCCGGGTCGACCAGCCGGGTGGGTTCGCTGAGCACGCCGTAGAGGGCAACCGAGCCGATGGAGACGAGCGCCGCGATCGACAGCGCCAGGACCGGGGCCTGGCGCGGCGGATCGGCAGCCGGCATTGCGGTGGGTTCGGCGGCCAGCAACCGGCGCTGGATTTCCAGGCGGGCGGCGTGCGCCTCGGTTTCCGACAGCAGGCCGCGGGCGATGTCACGATCGAGCTCACGCAACTGGTCCCGGTAGACTGCCTGGTCGAACACGCCGCGCCCCTGGCCGGCCCGGGTGCCGCGCAGCAAGGGCAGGACGATCGGCAGCAGCACCGCGAAGGCGAGCACGGCCAGAAGCAGAGGCAGGATCACCGATCATCATCCCGGGTCATGGCGTCGAGGCGCGCGCGTTCGGCGTCGGTCAGTTCGACCGG
>CANJSR010000477.1 GCA_947476855.1 Acetobacteraceae bacterium | reverse complement strand
GGGGCGCGGAAACCGTAGGTCCGTTCATGCTCCTGGCCGAAGGACTCGGCGATCACGGCCGGGGTGACCGTGCCATCGGGCAGGGGGACGGCGATCTCGCTCGACTGGCCGAGATAGCGGGCGAGGGCCGAAGCCCGCGACAGATGCCGGTCGGGCGGGAAGCCGTCGCGCACCAGCCGTTCATGCCCCGCCGCCCGCAGCGCCGCCAGCACGGACCCGATCCGTTCGGCGTCGGCCCGGTCGAGCCGCATCCGCAGGCTTTGCGTCGCGTGGTGTTCGGTGTCGGCGACCAGCAGGCCGAAGGCGCTGAACACGCCCGGCAAGGGCGGCACGATCACCCGCCTGATGCCCAGTTCGGCCGCGATGCCGGCCGCGAACAGCGCGCCATTGCCGCCAAACGCCAGCAGCGAGAAATCGCGCGGGTCGCGGCCGCGTTCCACCGACACGGCCCGGATCGCCCGCATCATCGTCGCGGCGGCGAGGCGCAGCATGCCGTGCGCGGCCTGCTCGACCGACACGCCCATGGGGCCTGCGAGGTCACGGGCGATGGCGGCGCGGGCGGCCTCGATATCCAGTTTCAGGGCGCCGCCCACCAGCCCGGCGGGATTGAGGTAGCCGAGTGCGAGGTTGCAATCGGTGATGGTGGGTTGGGTGCCGCCGCGCCCGTAGCAGACGGGGCCGGGGGAGGCGCCGGCGCTGTCCGGCCCGACCTTGGGCGCGCCGCCGGCATCGAGGCGGCAGATCGATCCGCCGCCGGCGCCGACCTCGGCCAGGTCGATGGCGGGCAGCTTGAGCATGTAGCCGGCACCGACCAGCAGGCGGGAGCCGGCCATGACGCCGCCGCCGACCTCCATCGCCTCGGTGCGGAGGACTTCGCCGTTCTCGACCAGCCCGGCCTTGGCGGTGGTGCCGCCCATGTCGAAGGTGATCAGGCGCGGTTCGGACAGATGCCGGCCGAGTGCCGCGCCGCCGACGACGCCGGCGGCGGGGCCGCTTTCGATGATGCGGGCGGGCTGTTCGGCGACGAAGGCGGCGGAGGCGAGGCCTCCGTTGGACTGCATCAATTGCAGCGGCGTATCGATGCCGAGGGCGCGCAGGCGGGCATCCAGCGCGGTGACATAGGCGCGCACGACGGGCTGGACATAGGCGTTGATGACGGTGGTGGAGGTGCGCGGGTATTCCTTGATCTCGGGCAGGATTTCGCTGCTGACGGAAATCGCGATGTCCGGGATGGCGGCGCGGACGGCGGCGGCGACAGCCTGTTCATGCGCCGGGTTGGCGTAGGAATGCAGCAGGCAGATCGCAACGGATTCGATCCGTTCCGCCTTCAGCGTGGCGATCACGGCATCGAGGCTGGCCGGGTCGAGTGGCTGGATGATCCCGCCATCGGGGCGGAGTTTCTCGGTGACTTCCAGGCGAAGGCGGCGTTCCACCAGAGCCAGCGGCTTGGTCCAGGTGATGTCATACAGCACCGGCATCCGCAGGTCGCGGATTTCCAGGATGTCGCGGAAGCCTCTTGTCGTGATCAGGGCCGTTCGGGCGCCTTTCCCCTCAAGCACCGTGTTCGATCCGACCGTGGTGGCATGCAGCACGGCGGAGACGGGTCCGGGGACGCGGGCGAGCAAAGCGGTCAGGCCGGTGATGATGCCTTCGCCATAGTCGTGTGGCGTGGACAGGGTCTTGTGGGTGGTGACCGTGCCGTCGCCGGCGATGGCCACGATGTCGGTGAAGGTGCCGCCGATGTCGATGCCGATACGGAGCGTCATGACGCGGCTCCCAGATAGGCGGGTTCCCAGGCGACATCGGGCAAAGGCGCGCGGGTGGCGCGGAGGTTGGCGCGCAGGGCTTCGGTCGCCGCGTGGTCGATCACCGGTGGATCGCCGGTGGCGACGACGCCGTAGTCGCGGGCGGCGCCCTCGATCGTGACGAGCCCGTCGCGCAGGTCGCGGGCGACGAGGTCGAGATCGCGGTCGAGCGCGTTGCCCCAGCCGCCGGCGCCGGGCAGTTCGTGGCGGAAGACCTGGCCCTTGCGTAGGGTCATGGTCAGTTTCGCGTGCAACTTCTCCTGCGTGGGCGCGCCGGGGTCGAGCATGTTCAGGCCGAACTCGCCCGGGCCGCCGCCCTGCAAGCCGTAAGGACGATGTGTCTGGCGATCGGCGCGGACCTGGAGGATCCCCTCATCCGCCAGCATGCGCCAGGTCTTGCGCTGGCTCATGCCGCCGCGGAATTTGCCGGCCCCGCCGGTGTCGGGGACGAATTCGTAGTCGAGGACTTCCAGCGGGTTTTCCGCCTCGATCACTTCGACCGAGAAACTGGCCATGTTGGCGAACATGCAGGTGTTGCCGTCCAGCCCGTCGGCCCAGGGACGGCCGCCCCAGGCGCCGGAGATGAAGTCGACATAGATGAACGGGTTCAGTTCCTTGTCGTAGCCGCCGATGGTCAGGCCGGTGTTGCCGCCGTCCGAGGCCGCGAAGACTCGGTCGGGATACAGTTTGGCCAGCGCGCCAAAGGCACAATCCGCGCCTCGGAACCCGGTCAGCCCGCGGGCGGCGCAGGCGGCCGGCAGCTTGCCGTTGGTGATCGTGCCCTCGGGCGCGATGACCTTGATCGGGCGGAAGACGCCGTCGTTGTTGGGCATGTTGATCGACAGCACGGACTTGACCGCCGTGAAGCTCATGGCGGCCGTATAGCTCCATGTATTGTTGATCGCGCCCTTCACCTGTGGGGCGGAGCCGGTCCAGTCGACCTCCATCGTGTCGCCGCGCTTGCGGATGGTGCAGACGAGGGGGATGGGCACGCCGACATCGATCTGGTCGTCATCGATCCAGTCGGTGAATGTTGCTTCCCCGTCCGGCAGTTCCATCAGGCAATGGCGGGTCAGGCGTTCGGAGTAGTCCATGGCTGCGACCATCAGTTCCCGCACGCCATCGGCGCCGTGGCGGGAGACGAGGTCGGCCATGCCGCGCGCCGCGATCTCACACGCCGCGAGCTGGGAGCGGATGTCGCCGAAGACGCGGTTGGGGAGGCGGACATTCCGCTCGATCATGCGGAACAGGGTCTTGTTGGGTTCGCCGCGGTCGTAGAGTTTCAAGGGCGGGATGCGCAGGCCCTCGGCGTAGATTTCCGTGCTGTCGGAGGCGTTGGAGCCGGGGACGCGGCCGCCGACATCGGTGTGGTGGCAGATGGTGGCGGCGTAGGCGATCGGCCTTTGCCCGGCGCCTCGCGCTGCGCTGCCGGCGTCGCTTTCCGCGAACAGAGGCCGGAAGATGAAGATATCCGGCAGGTGCATACCCCCGTCATAGGGGTCGTTATTGATGAAGATATCGCCCGGATGGACGTCGTCGCCGAATGTCGCGAGGACGGCGCGGAGCGAGACGGGAATCGAACACAGATGGCCGGGCAGGCTGAGGCCTTGCGCGACCAGGCGACCCTCGGCGTCACAGAGCGCCGCACTATAGTCCATGATGTTCTTCAGAACACCCGAGTATGCAGTGCGGTAGATTGTCAGTACCATTTCGTCGCCGACAGCGGAAATGGCGTTGCGTAAGAGTTCTTCCGTGATAGGGTCGGGCATGTTCACGCCTTGGTAACCTTGATGCGGTATCCGACCATCCCAAGGGCGCGCTGGCAACCGCTGATGTGCCTGATTGTCGTGCTGGATTGATCCGAGGTGTGAGAGGATGAACGCGGTACCTTTTG
>CANJSR010000476.1 GCA_947476855.1 Acetobacteraceae bacterium | reverse complement strand
GTGCGCGCACGACGCATCACCGCGGCCTGGGCGGAGCAGAAGATTGTGCGGGAGATCATGGTCTTCCTGCACAGCCACGGGGTCGGCACTGCGCGATCGGTTCGCATCTTCAAGACCTACGGCGCCGATGCCATCCAGGTCATGACGGAGAACCCGTACCGGCTGGCGCGCGATATCCGTGGGATTGGCTTCAAGACCGCCGACGCGATCGCCGCGCGGCTTGGTATCGAGAAAACCGCCATGATCCGGGTTCGCGCCGGGATCTCCTATGCGCTGGTCGAGGCTATGGACGAAGGCCACTGCGGCCTGCCTACCGGCGAACTGATACGGCTCGCGATCGAACTGCTGGAGGTACCGCTGGAACTGGTCGTTCCCGCACTCGATCTCGAACTCGCCGAGGGCACGGTGATCGCGGACACGGTCGAGGACATGCCGTGCGTGTTCCTCGGCGGACTGTACCGGGCCGAACAGGCGATTGCCGGTCGGTTACGAAGCCTGATCAACGGAACGCTGCCCTGGCCATACATCGATCCGGACAAGGCGCTCCCGTGGATCGAGCAAAAGACCGGGCTGACGCTGGCCGAAAGCCAGATTGCCGCCATCCGGCTGGCCCTGTTGTCCAAGGTCCTGGTGATCACCGGCGGACCGGGTGTGGGCAAGACCACCATCGTGAACGCCATCCTGCGCATCCTCGCCGCCAAGGGCGTGAACCTGCTGCTCTGCGCCCCGACCGGCCGGGCTGCGAAGCGTATGACTGAAGCCACCGGCTTCGAGGCAAAGACCATCCACCGGCTGCTCGAGGCCGACCCCAGCGCTGGCGGCTTCAAACGCGGCACCGACAACCCGCTCGTATGCGACCTTCTGGTCATTGATGAAACATCCATGGTCGACGTGTTGCTCATGCGGGCGCTGGTGGAGGCGATGCCGGACGAGTCCGCGCTGCTGATCGTCGGCGACATCGATCAGCTTGCCTCGGTTGGACCCGGACAGGTGCTGGCTGACATCATCGCGTCCGGCGCGGTGCAGGTGGTTCGGTTGACTGAGGTCTTCCGCCAGGCGGCCCAGAGCCGCATCATCACGGCCGCGCACCGGATCAACCGTGGGGCCATTCCCGACCTGACGAAACCGGAAGGCGACAGCGATTTCTATTTCGTGCAGGCGGACGACCCGGAGACCGCCGTACCGCTAATCATTGAGCTGGTGAAGACCCGTATCCCCAGGCGCTTCGGCCTCGATCCCATCCGCGATATCCAGGTGCTTTGCCCGATGAACCGGGGTGGCGTCGGCGCCCGCTCGCTGAACATCGAACTGCAGGCGGCCCTGAACCCGGCCGGTGAGCGCAAGGTCGAACGTTTCGGATGGACGTTCGCGCCGGGCGACAAGGTGATGCAGATCGAGAATGATTATGAGAAGGAAGTCTATAACGGCGATATTGGCTACATCGACGACGTCGATCCCGACCAGGGCGAACTGACCGCCAGCTTCGATGGCCGCGCCGTGACTTATGGTTTCGGCGAACTGGATACCCTGGTGCCAGCCTACGCCGCCACGATTCACAAGTCGCAGGGCTCGGAATACCCCGCCGTCGTCATCCCGGTCCTGACCCAGCACTACGCCATGCTGCAGCGGAATTTGCTTTATACCGGCGTGACCCGTGGAAAGCGGCTCGTGGTTCTGGTTGGACAGACGAAAGCGGTCGCGATCGCCGTACGCAATGCGTCGGGGCGACGGCGGTGGTCGAAGTTGAATGAGTGGCTCGCTACGACTACCGCGGTCACGCCCGCCCAACATCCGAAATGAAAAGTACCTTTCTAACCGATTTCGAGGTCTGTGATGAGTGACGTGTCCGGGCAGCCAGGCGCCTTGCTATATTTCTGGCCGCGGTATCTGGACGATACCCGTGACGGACCAATCTCGCGGCTGAACCAGAACAGTATGACGATGGCCGATGCGCGGCCCGGCGATTCGCTGTGGGCATTTGCCCCGGTTGGCGGTGGCCGGTACGCGATCGTGGCCCGGATGACAGTGGCGCGTGCCGGCGAGAACCGACCGGAATCTGAGGAAAGGCGCAATGCCGGTCGCTGGTTCATCGAGGCGGAACCGAGCGGGATTGTCTATTTCGACACAGCGACACAGCCGGAGGCGACGTCATTGATTCGAAGCCTTGGTGTGCGTGCCGAGGCCGCGATCCTCGGTCAGGCCTTCCAGGGACCGGCCGCCGTCAGGCGCCTTTCCGCCGCTGCGGGTCAGACGATGATGGAGGCAGCCGCGACCTTTGGGCCGGATTTGCGTTTGAGCAGCCGGTCCTCGCTTCCTCGGGTGAGGATTGCCGATCTGCGGAGCCGCCAGGCGGTACTCGAGGCCATGGCAGAGCATGAGCAGATGGGATCGGAAGCCTTTCTCCGAAAGTACGGCTACCGGACGCCCGATAGCTACTGGATCCTGCATGAGGGGAAACGCTACCCCTCCAAAGCAATCCTCGGCGTCGCGTGGCATTACCAGGACCTGTCGCAACCTCCGTTGCATCCAAGCCAATTCAGTGGCGGCCGGGCGACAGTGCAGGTGACCGCTGAAACATTAGGATTCGAGGTCGTCGTCGATCGCGACCAGCCAGGCTCCTCCGCTCCTCCGGCCGCGACGATCGATGCGCGGGACGCTGATGACGAGCCATTCGATCCAACCGACCTCGAGGACGCCCGGCGGCAGGTCATGCGCGCCATCAAGGAACGGCGCGGCCAAGCGGGTTTCCGGCGCGAACTGATCGCCGCCTACGGCGGCCGCTGCGCGGTGACCGGCTGCGCCGTGCTCGACGTGCTTGAGGCCGCGCACATCCCCCCCTACCTGGGTCACGAAACCAACCACCCCTCCAATGGCCTGCTGCTCCGGGCTGACCTCCATACCTTGTTCGATTGCGGCCTGGTCTCGGTCGAGCCGGGCGGCGCGGACGGCCTCCGGTTCGCCGTGGCGCCGGTTCTTCGCGACTCAGAATACAGCGCGCTTGACGGCCGGCCGGTGCGGTCCAGAGAACCCGGCGCCGCACCGCTCAGTATCGAAGCTCTCGTCCAGCGGCACGCCGGGTTCGTCGACGCTCACATGCGGGCTGCGGGGGATGCCTTATCGCCGGTCATACCCACTGCTTTGGTCAGCCTCCGAAAATGAGCCGCCTCACGGTTGCCGTGCCGATGGTTTCCGGCCTGGCGGAGGTTCCGCCGGTCGACTTGCGCGCCAAACTCATCGGTCGCCCGCGGCGTGCCTGTTGGTGCCCCACGCTGGCTCCCCACGGATGGTTGGGTCCCGCCGCATGAACGGCTTTCTGGCCAAGGCCCCGACGCTCGACTCGAACTGGCGCGCTGTCGTCCTTTTCGGGCGGAATGTCGCCTCATACAAATTCGCGCTCGCCAAGACCTTGCTCGGCATGGCCGACCGTCGCGACGATCGTGTGCCGCTTGAGGAAATGGCCGGGCCTTTTGCCCGGCACCTCTCGGACCATCTGGCGCGCGTGGACAAGCAGGCGACCTCATCGTCCAGCAAGTTCCTCGACGCCTGCCGAGCTTTCAACAAGGGCGAAATGGCTGAAGACAAGCTCATCGAGACCACGGTGCGGCTCGGCTTCAACAACGTGATCGACGCCTTCCATGTGGTCGGCGGCAACCCAGTCCCGGTCCGTTTCTTCGTCGACGAGCGTGGTACGGGAGGGGCGCCGGCG
>CANJSR010000475.1 GCA_947476855.1 Acetobacteraceae bacterium | reverse complement strand
GGTGATCATGGCCAGCCCCGATTCCGCCTGCACCAGCAGGTCATAGGCCTTCATCGTCGCGTATTCCCCGGAATCGCCATAGCCGGAGATATCGACCGTGATCAGCCGGGGATACTTAGCCCGCAGGTCCTCCGACCCGAAGCCCGACCGCGCCGCGGCCCCTGGAGCCAGGTTCTGGATGAACACATCCGCCCCTGCCAGGATCCGGTGCAGCAAAGCGGCATCCGCTGGCGCCTTGATGTCGGCGACCAGGCTTTCCTTGCCGCGGTTCAGCCAGACGAAATAGCTCGACAGGCCCTTGGCGGCCTTGTCGTAGCCGCGGGCGAAGTCACCCTCCGGCCGTTCGATCTTGATCACGCGCGCGCCGGCGTCGGCGAGACGCGACGAGCAATAGGGCGCCGCGACGGCCTGTTCGAGCGTCACGACGGTCAGGCCCTTGAGGGGGCGCGAGGCGGGGCTTGATTGGGTCATGCTGTTTGAGTGGCATGGCGCGCGGTCGGGTTCAAGCGAGGTGTCTCCATTCCCTGGCAACCGTTCGGCGATCTGTGTACCGTAGCGGGACGATCGCAGGAGGCTTTCCCCAAAATGAATCTCAAATCCCTTCTCACCCTCACGCTTGGCATGGCCGTTGCTGCCATGCCCGCCGCCGCGCAGAAATCCGCCGATACGCTGCGGATCGTTGAGCGGAACGCGGTTACCAATATCGATCCCTACTATAACCAGCTTCGTTCCGGCCTCGTGCTGGCGCACCAGGCGTGGGACGGGCTTGTCTATCGCGATCCCGACACGTTCCAACCGAAGCCCCTGCTCGCCACCGAGTGGAAGATCGTCGACGACCTGACCATCGAGTTCAAGCTGCGCCAGGGCGTGAAGTTCCATAACGGCGACGCGTTCACCGCCGATGACGTTGTCTATACGTTGAACACGGTCAGCGCCGCGGACTCGAAGGTCTCCACCCCGTCCAACTCCAACTGGATCGAGACGGTCGAGAAGATCGACGACTTCGCCGTGCGGGTGAAGCTGAAGAAGCCGACGCCGGCCGCGCTCGAATACTTCGCGATGGTCCTGCCGATCTATCCGAAGGCCTACCGGGAGAAGGTGGGCGCCGAGGGTTATGCCAAGGCGCCGGTCGGGGCCGGCCCGTACAAGATCACCAAGGTCGATGCCGGCCAGGTCGATTTCGTCCGCTTCGACGACTACTGGGCCGGCAGCCCGCGCGGCAAGCCGGCGATCGGCAAGCTCCAGGTCCGTTTCGTGCCCGACGCCGCGACCGAAATGACCGAGTTGCTGGCCGGGCGCGCCGACTTCATCTGGGGCTTCAACCCGGATCAGTTCGACGGCGTCAACCGCATGCCCACCCTGAAGGCCTCCCGCCAGGAGTCCATGCGCGTGGGCTTCCTGCGGTTGGAAACCGGCGGGACCTCCGACGCAGCCAAGCCACTCGCGAACGTGAAGGTGCGCCAGGCGATTTTCCATGCGATCGACCGCCAGCAGATTGCCGACCTGTTGGTGCAGGGCGGATCGCGCGTGCCGGCCGCGCCCTGCTTCCCGAGCCAGTTCGGCTGCGACGCCGATGCCGCGGTCCGCTACCCCTACGATCCCGCCAAGGCGAAGGCGCTTCTGGCCGAGGCCGGCTACCCGAACGGGTTCGAGACGGAGATCGCCAGCTATGTCCTGCCGCAGTGGGGCGCCTCGGTGCAGGCCTTCCTCGGCGCTGTCGGGATCAAGGCGAAGCTGACGCAGTTGCAGGTCCAGGCTTTGATCCAGCGCTGCGGGATCAAGGGCGAGTGCCCGATGGATCTCGGAAGCTGGGGCTCATACTCGATCAACGACGTCTCGGCCATGCTGCCGGTCTATTTCGGCGGCCAGCCCGCCACCGACCACGCCCGTGACCCCGAGATCATCAAGCTGGTCGAGGCCGGTGGCACGACGATGGACCCGGAGAAGCGCAAGGTGGCCTATTCCACCGCCATCAAGCTGGCGATGGAGCGGGCGTACTGGGTGCCGCTGCACACCTACGTCACGACCTACGGCATGTCCAAGACGCTCGACCTGAAGACCCAGGCCGACGAACTGCCGCGGTTCTGGCTGGCCAAGTGGCAGTAACCCAGGCCTGACCAACCCCCTGTCGTGGCGGACCCGATCCGCCACGACGGATCGGGCTTTACCGGGGAGGGACGGCCTCGGTTGCTAGCCGCGGGGAACACCCGCCGACGCCATCAGCCCGCCATCGACCGGAATGAAGGCGCCGTTCACGTAGCTCGCCTCGGGTGAGGCCAGGAACGCCACGACCGCGGCTACTTCCTCGGGCTTGGCGAAGCGGGCGGCCGGGATGCGCGTTTCCATCGCCTGGCGGTAGTTGGCGAAGGGGGCCATCATCTCGGTGTCGACGAAGCCAGGCGCCACGTAGTTCACCGTCACGCCACGGCGCGCGCTCTCGACCGCGAGGGTCTTGATGTAGGCGAGCAGGGCGGCCTTGGTCGCGCCATAGGCCGCGTTGCCCTGGCTGGCGACCTGCCCGATGACCGAGCCGATGGCGACGACCCGGCCCTTCCGTGCGCGCATCATCTGGCGGACGACGCTGCGGGCGATCCGGGCGAAGCTGAAGTAGTTCACCTGCATCACGGCCTCGGCCTTGTCCTGGTCCATCATGACCGTCAGGGCGTCGTAGGTCGTGCCGCCAACCTGCACCAGCACATCCCAGGCGGGGCCGGCTTCGAGTTCGGCCGCGAAGGCGTTCACCGCCGCCTTGTCGGCGAGGTCGAGCGGCTTGCCCACGATCCCCTCGGGGAACGTGCCGGCGTCGGTGCGGTAGGTGTAGGTGACCGCATAGCCGCGTTCGGCCAGGGCGGTGACGACGGCGGCGCCGATACCACGGCGGCCGCCGATGACGAGGGCTGTAGGTTTGCTCATTTTAAGGTGCGGCTCCCAATACCACGCAGACGTTTTGCCCGCCGAAGCCGAACGAGTTGGAGATCGCGTGCTTCACCTTGGCGGGGCGGGCGACATTGGGCACGCAGTCGATGGGGACGGTCGGATCGGGCGTGTCGTAGTTGATCGTCGGCGGCAGGACGCCGCGGCTGATCGACATCAGGGTGAAGATCGCCTCGATCGCACCGGCGGCGGTCAAGGTGTGGCCGATCATCGACTTGTTGGAGGAGACCGGGATCGATCCGGCCCGTTCGCCGAACACGGCGGAGACGCCGACCCATTCCATCTTGTCGTTCTCGGGTGTGCCCGTGCCATGCGCGTTGACATAGCCGATGTCGTCCGGCGACAGCCCAGCATCGGCCAGCGCGTTCCGCATGCAGGCGATGATCGGCTTGCCGTCGGGCGACGAACGGGTGCGGTGGAAGCCGTCCGCGGCCTCTCCGCAGCCTTCGATCACGCCCAGGATCGTCGCGCCGCGGGCGCGGGCGGATTCCAGGCTTTCCAGCACCAGGGCGCCGGCGCCTTCCGCCATCACGAAGCCGTCGCGGTCCTTGCTGAACGGGCGGGCCGAGGCCGATGGCGGGTCGTTGCGGGTGGACAGGGCCGAGAGCAGCGAGAACCGGATGATGCTTTCCTGGTTCACCGAGGCATCGGTGCCCACGACCAGGGCCGCGTTCGATTCGCCGCGCCGGATCGCCTCCACCCCCAACTGGATGGCCGTGCCGCCCGAGGCGCAGGCGGTCGAGGTGGCGATGGGGGAGCCCTTGGTGCCGAAGC
>CANJSR010000474.1 GCA_947476855.1 Acetobacteraceae bacterium | reverse complement strand
TTCGGCCTACGATGGAGGACATCATGCGTAAACTCTTGCTCGCGAGCGTCTGCACGCTTGGAGCGTTCGGCTTGGCCGACGTGGCGAATGCCCAGACCCCGTCCACGGGAACCATTGGCCAGCGTCCCGGTGACGTTGCCCGTGGCATGGAAACGACGGTTCCGACCCCGAGCGTTCAGATCGCGAACCCGATCCAGGGTCAGCTGATTGGCAAGCCGGGCGCGACCCCGGGTGCCAACAACAACAACAACTCGTTCGGCACCGCCCGCACGGGTGCCAGCGCTGTCCCGACCCCGGGCTCCCTGGTCATCCACTTCAACTCTCGTATCACCGCCCAGTGGTACCAGGGCTGGAACTCGTTCATGAACCAGCCGGCGGGCACCTCGCGCACGTCGAACCAGATGAGCACCTGGATGCGCCTGTATGGTGGCGCTGACGGCATGACGGCGAATGGCCTCCGTTACGGTGGTGCGTTCGAAGTCCGCACGAACCTGTCCGGTGCGTCCCTGACGCCGCCGATCAATGCCCCGACCAGCCAGGCGGGCGCCACGACGAACCTGCAAACGCTGTATATGCGTCGCGCGTTCGTCTACGCCGGCACCGATCAGATCGGTATCGTGCGCTTCGGCATGGGCGACGGCCTGATCACGCTGTTCGACAGTGGTCGGACGACGATGCAGACCTACTCCCCGACCGCTCACTTCAACGGTTCGGACCTCGGCGCGGCGATCGGTGGCGGTTCCGCTCCTCCGTTCGCGTTCCTGTCGGGCTCGGGTGACGAGTATGACACCCAGAAGGTCGTCTACCTGTCGCCGAACTTCTCGGGCTTCGACTTCGGCCTGATGTACTCGCCGTCGGCTGGTAACGCGCTGGGTGCTTGCGGCAACACCGCCGCTGGCGCTTCCACCTGCTCGAACCTCAGCAGCTCCACCGTTCCGGGTGAAGGCGCGCGCTTCCAGAACATGGTCGCCGCGGGCGTTCGCTACTCCGGCAACGTTGGTCCGGTGAACGTGCTCGCCTATGGTGTCTACAGCTACGCTGGCACCGTCGGCTACAACGGCACGGGCGTCGCGGCTCGCGTCGCGGCTGGCGCCGCCGCCGGCAGCACCTACAATGGCCAGTATGACGCCCTGAACTTCGGTTCGACCGGTGTCGCGCTGACCTATGAAGGCTTCACCCTGGGTGCGAACTTCATCGGTGGTGCGATCAACGGCCGTATGGCCGCCCGCCCGAGCGGTGGCGCCGGCACGATGGCGTGGCTGGTTGGCGCGCAGTACCAGATCCCTGGTGTGCCTCTGATCATCGGCACGGCCTTCGCGTCGATCGACTCGCAGGGTGCGGTTGCCACGACCGGTCTGAGCCAGCGTCACGAATATGAATACAACCTGGGTGGCAGCTACACGCTGGCGCCGGGCATGGTTCTGTTCGCCGACTACATCTACCAGAACCGGAAGCAGAGCGGCTGGAACTTCCAGACGGGCGCCGTTGGTGCGGCGAACAACTCCGTCCAGGGCCAGGGCTTCGTGTTCGGCACGCAGATGACCTGGTAATCCAGGCCTCTACGACGACAGGAAAGGGCGACGGGGGAAACCCCGCCGCCCTTTTCTTTGCCTGGGCCTTGGGGCCTTGATCCCGGCATCCGGTCGGCTGGACGAAGCCGGGCGGACGTCGCAAACTGCCACCGTCACCTGATGCGGGAGGAACCACCATGATCCATGAACTGCGAATCTATGAATGCGTCCCAGGCCGGCTGCCCGACCTGAACAAGCGTTTCGACACCATCACGCTGAAGCTGTGGGAAAAGCACGGCATCAAGCAGGCCGGCTTCTGGACCACGGTGATCGGTGAGTCCAACCAGACCCTGTACTACATGCTGGAATGGGAATCCCTGGCCGAGCGGGAGCGGAAGTGGAACGCGTTCGGGGCCGACCCGGAATGGCTGGCCGCCCGCGCGCAGACCGAGGCAAACGGCGCGATCGTCGCCAACGTCAAGAACTTCATCCTGGCGCCGACCAGCTACTCGTCGGTGAAGTAAGACCGACCGACCTTGGCGATGACCCTCGTGGTCTCCACCTCGTCATGCCGGGCGCAGGCCCGGCACCCACGACTTTCCGTTGTTGGAACAGGCTAGTCGTGGATGGCCCGCCTACGCGGGCCATGACGGGTGTGCGCCGTCCCGAGGGGCGCAGGTTACACCGACCAGTATAAATCCGGGCGCCATCGCCGGTGCCACCTTGGCCTTCTACCCCAACAGGGACCGGTTGCGCGCGACCGACTTGGTTGTCGGATGCTCCGACCCATAGGCGTTCATGTAGATCGACAACGCCCAGTCCAGCGCTTCCCGCGCCGAGAACCCGTCCCCCATGTCCCGCAGCACGCCAGCCAGGTTGTTGGCATCGCGCCCCACGCTGGGGTGTTCGCTGCCCTGGGTTGCCTCATCGATCGCCAGCGCGCGTTCGAACATGTTGTGCGCCGCGTCCAGGTCGCCCAGGTCGTGCAGGATCAGCCCGATATGGTTCAGGTCGGTCGCCGTCTCCGGATGCTGTTCCCCAAAAGCCATCGCATGCAGCGCAAACGCTCGGCGGAGCAGCGCTTCCGCGTCCGTGAAGTCGCCGAGCTCATGGGCCAGGCGGCCGAGATCGCGCAGGTCGTCGGCCAAAGCCGGGTGGTCGGGGCCGAGTTCGCGTTGGCGGGCCTCCACGATCTGCTCCATCTCCTGTCGACGGGTGCGGAGGTCGTTCATGCCGGACATGCGTGGGTTCCTGCGAGAAGGGTGATGCGTCCCAGATAGGTAGCCGTTGCGGGCGCGCGAGTCACATTGGTTGTCATCGGTGGCGCATGCGCTACGATCCCTGTGACCTCTTTGCCCGGATATGCCGACATGAACGTTGTCGTCCAGGACCGCACCCTGATCACGCCTGCCGGCCAGACCAAGCTGGCGATTGCCGATTGCGACATCCATCACAGCCCCGCCGCCGGGATGCAGGGGCTGTTCCCCTATATGGAGAAGCGCTGGCAGGACCATCTGGCCGCCTATGGCGCCCTGCCGCGCCAAGCGTTCCAGAACGGGCCAGCCTATCCGAAAAGCCAGCCCGATGCGTCCCGCCGCGACTCCTGGCCGCCCGACGGGGGCCGTCCCGGCAGTTCCCTGGCGTTCATGCAGAAGCAGCATCTGGACGCGCACAACATCACCTTGGGCGTGCTGGCGATGATCCGCCCGCATCCCGGCAGCTTCCAGAACGGGCACCTGTCCGACGCGGTCTGCCAGGCGATGAACCGCTGGCAGGTGGCCGAATGGACCCAACCGGAACCGCGGCTGAAGGCCTCGATCCTGATCCCGTATGAGGATGGGGATGCCTCGGCCGCCGAGATCGAGCGGTGGGCCGACCATTCGGACTACGTGCAGATCCTGATGCTGTCGCGGACGGCGGAGCCCGCGGGGCAGAAGCGCTACTGGCCGATCTATCGCGCGGCGGCGGAAACCGGGCTGCCGGTGGGGATCCATGCGTTTGGCTTCGGCGGCTATCCGGTGTCGGGCAGCGGCTGGCCGTCCTTCTATATGGAGGACATGGTCGGGCACGCGCAGTCGTCGCAGACGATGCTGACCAGCATGGTGTTCGAGGGGATTTTCGAACGCTTCCCCGGCCTGAAGATCGTGCTGATCGAGTCCGGCTTCGCCTGGCTGCCGCCCTTGTGCTGGCGTCTGGACAAGATCTGGGAGCGGATGCGG
>CANJSR010000473.1 GCA_947476855.1 Acetobacteraceae bacterium | reverse complement strand
CGACATGGCCGCGCTTCTCACAGAGCAAGGGCATCGGGTTTCCTCCTCCCGTCCGCCGCCTTGCGGCGACTGTTTCGGGTGCCTACGGTACACCCCGACGCCAGGAATGTCAGGTGCCACCAAAACCAAAGGGGGAAGCGATGGCCGAGGAAGCCGAGCGCATTTATGTCGACTATGAAGTCAAGGACCACATCGCCATCATCGCGATGAACCGACCCGAGAAGTTGAACGCCGTCAGCGACGAAGTCGTACGACAGTTGATCGACGCCTTCCGCAAGTTCGATGCCGATCCGGATGCCTGGGTGGCGATCCTGTGCGGGCGCGGGCGGGCGTTCTGCTCCGGCGCCGATGTGCACCAGCGGCAATTACGCTCCCGCGAGGAGTTTGAACGCCTGGGCGGCCCGCAGGGCCACGGCGCAAATTCCGGCGACCTGCTGACGCAATCGGTCAACTACAAGCCCGTCATCGCCTGTGTGCACGGCTATGTGCTGGGCCTTGGTCTGGGCATGATCCTGGATTGCGACCTGATCGTGGCCGAGGAAGGTACAAAACTGCAACTGACCGAGACCTCGCGCGGCCTCGGTTCGGCCAAGCATTGGGCGCAGTTTCACTTCCGTAACGCGGGGGCCTTTGGCGATGACGTAACCTTCACCGGCCGTTGGTTCACCGCCGAAGAAGCGCATACAGCGAACGTTATCAATCGCTTGGCGCCCAAGGGCACCCACATGGACGTGGCGATGGAGATGGCTCGGCAGGTCGCGTCGAACCCGCCTCTGTCGGTGCGCGCCGCGGTGCGGACACGGCGGTTCTTCCTGGCGCAGTATACGCGGGAAGCCGCGTTCCAGATGGCGCCGATGAAGTTGTACCTGTCGGAAGACTTCCAGGAGGCCGCCCTGGCCTTCAAGGAAAAGCGGAAGCCCCGGCCCTTCAAGGGTCGCTGAGCCGCCGCATCCGCCATGGCCGGTCCCAACACCGGCCGTGGCGGAGGGTTCGGGGAGGTTTCAGCCCTTCGCGCGACGTCCGCCGGCCTTGCGGCCAGCCTTGCGCACGGCGACCGTGCGGCTTTTGCCCAGGCCCATTTCCTTGGCCAGGTTGGAGCGCGTGGTGGCATAGTTGGGCGCGACCATCGGGTAGTTCCCGGGCAGCCCGAACTTCGAGCGATACTGCTCGACCGACATGGAGTGTTCGGTCATCAAATGACGCTTGAGCATGGTCATTTTCTTTCCGCACTCAAGGCAGACCACGTAGTCCGGGAATACCGACTTCGTCACCTGCACCGCCGGCGAAGAACCATGCGCGGGAGCCGAAGTCGAAGCCGGCTCGCTCAGCCCGGCCAGTGCCTTGTGCACTGCGCGGATCAGGCCGGTCAGTTCCTCGACTGGCACCGCGTTCTTCTTGACATGCGCGCTGACAATCTGGGCCGTGAGCCCCAATACATCCTCAGTCATACAGTGTTTTGTTCCTTTCAACCCGAGGCGCCTCGTTAGCCGAATCACCAGGCCAATGCCAGAAGGTTTTTCTTCACAGTACATATCCGCCAAAAAATTTCCGCATTTGCCGATTCGATAGGTGGTCGTCATGATGCGCGCATCAAGGACAAGGGACGAAGAAATGGAACTCGGGTTGGCGGGAAAGGTCGCGTTGATCACTGGGGCAAGCCGCGGAATCGGTGCCGCGATCGCCACCGAACTCGCGCGTGAAGGGGTCCATGTCTGCCTCGTGTCGCGGGACATGTCGAAACTGCAAGAAGTCGCCGCGGGCCTGACGAATAGTGCATCCGTCCGCACCGCCGTGCATGCCGCGGACCTGCGCGAACCCGATGCCGCCGCCGGCGCGGTGGCCGCCGCGATCGCCGCCTTCGGGCGACTGGATATTCTTGTGAACAACGCCGGTGCCACCAAGCGCGCCGATTTCTTTACCTTGACAGAAGAAGACTGGCAGGACGGCTTCGCGTTGAAATTCCACGGCTATGTCCGCATGACTCGCGCCGCCTGGCCGCATCTGCGCGAAACCCAGGGCTCGGTCATCAATATTGTCGGCATCGGCGCGCGCGCCGGATCGGCCGAGTTCACCATCGGCGGTTCAGTCAATGTCGCTTTGCTGAATTTCACCAAGGCGATGGCCGATATCGGCATCCAGCAGGGCGTGCGCGTCAATGCCATCAACCCCGGCCTGATCGAAACCGATCGCTTCACCCGCAATGTCGAGCGTGTGATGCATGAACGTAACGTGGACCGCGAGGGCGCGCTGGCGTTCCTGCTGTCCGCCGGCGGCACGAAGCGGGTCGGCCGGCCGGAGGAAATCGGCGCGCTGGCGGCCTTCATCGCCTCGGCCAAGGGCGATTTCCTCCAGGGATCGGTCATCGACATCGATGGCGGCGCGACCCGATCGCTTTGAACCCCGGAAACATGACGAATCGGGAGACACATGTCGTGACAACTGACATAACAGCCACACTGGCCGACTACGTGATCAACACAAGCCCCGCCGACCTGCCCGACGCGGTCCGGCGGGAGGCCCTGCGGTCCCTGTTCAATATTGTCGGCTGCACCGTCGGCGGCGCCCGCCATGACATCACCGACCGCGCCGACCGGACGCTCGCACCCTTCGCCGGGCCGCCGCACGCCACGTTGTTCGGGCGCGGGCGCAAATCCGACATCCTGCACGCGGCGCTGATCAATTGCCTGGCGTCCAGTGTCTACAGCTTCGACGACACACACGCCGAGGCCGTGGTCCACCCCGCCGGGCCCGTCGCCGCGGCGGTACTGGCTCTGGCCGAACGCCATCCGGTCAGTGGAGCGGACCTGCTGACCGCCTTTGCCCTGGGCGTGGAGCTCGAATGCCGACTGTCCAAGTCGGTCAGCGTCGCCCCCGCCAAGGGATCGATCGCCTGGTCCGGCACCGGCATCACCGGCGGCTTCGGCGCCGCCGCCGCGACGGCCCGGATGCTGGGGCTTGATCACCTGCGGACCCGGCGCGCCATGGGCATCGCGCTGGCCAATGCCTCGGGCATCCGCGCGATGCACGGGACGATGATGACCCCGATGATGCCCGCCCATGCTGGCCAGACCGGCCTGCGCGCCACCCTGCTGGCCGAGGGCGGGTTCACCGCCGGCATCACCGCGCTGGAAGGCCGCTATGGCTTCCTGAGCGTCTTTGCCGAGGAAGCCGATACCGACGCGCTGGCTGGCAGGTTGGGGTCCCGGTTTGAAATCCTGCGCAACACCTACAAGCCCTACCCCTGCGGAATCGTCATCCACCCGATCATCGACGCCTGCCTGCAACTGCGGCGGGAACAGGGGGTGCGGGCAGACCAGATCGCCCGGGTGGCGATCCAGGCGTCTCCCGGCGCGATGGCGCTGTGCAACAACCGGAACCCGAAGGATGAGATGCAGGCCCATGTCAGCCTGCACCACTGGACCGCGGTGGCCTTCATCCGCGGCACCGCCCGCATCCAGGACATGGATGAGGCAACGGCCGTGCATGACCCTGCGCTGATGGCGTTCCAGGACAAGGTGGAGGCGACGCTCGACCCCAGCCTGCTCGCGGATGCGGCCGTGGTGACACTGACCATGACGGATGGCACGACACATGTCTGCCGGATCGAGCATGGGATCGGCAGCGCCTCCCGCCCGATGACGGATGCGGAGCTGGAGGTGAAGTTCCGCGACCTCGCCGAACCGGTGATCGGGGCCGCGCGGGCGGTGGAATTGATCGCGAAGACCTGGGGGGTGGAGGGGT
>CANJSR010000472.1 GCA_947476855.1 Acetobacteraceae bacterium | reverse complement strand
GAGGTTTCCCTAATGCTGTTCGACCTGCAGAATGTCACGAACGAGAATGTCTACAAGCTTCTGGTCGCGACCATCGGCCCGCGCCCGGTTGCCTGGGTCACCACCCAGGACGTCGACGGCACGGTGAACTGCGCGCCGTTCTCCTTCTTCAATGCGATGTCCGGCAACCCGCCGGTCGTGGCCTTCGGCATCGGCGGGCGTGGCCCGGGCGACGTCAAGGACACCGGCGGCAATATCCGCCGCACCGGCGAATTCGTGGTCAATCTGTGCAGCTTCGCGCTCGCCGAACCGATGAACATCACGGCCATCGACTTCCCGAAGGGCGTCGATGAACTCAAGGAAGCCGGCCTGACCACCGCGCCGTCGACCCATGTAAAGGTGCCCCGCATCGCGGAAGCCCCGGTTGCCATGGAATGTGAGCGCCTGGTCATCGTCGATGTCGGCATCGACCGCGCCGTCGTGCTTGGCAAGGTCGTGGCCTTCCACATTCAGGACGACTGCGTGCTGGACAAGGATCGCTGCTATATCGACACGCCCAAGCTGGACCTGATCGGCCGCCTGCACGGCGGTGGCTGGTATTCCCGCGTCACCGACCGGTTCGAGCTGCCGCGCATCTCGGTCGAGGAATGGGCGAAGCGCAAGGCCGCCAAGGCCGCTGAGTAGGAGCCATCATGACGGGCACGATCGACTTCACCCCAGGCGGTTTCGCCTACGCCCCCGGTGTCTTCCAGTATTCCGCCGGGGTGCGCGCCCTGGCGGGGCATCGTATCGAGCGTGTCCGTTTCTCCCGCGTCGTGCCGGTGGCCGAGGGTTTCCGGCGCATCGCGGCGTTTCTGCAGGACCAGGGCCGGCCGCTGACCGCGTTCTGCGCCTGCGAACTGCGCTCTCCGGCGCCGTTCACGGAAGAGGGGTTCCGGACCTTCAACCTGGCCTATGCCCAGGTCCTGACCGAGTGGGGCATCATGACCGGGCAGGCCAATCCGGTTGCCCGCAGCAATGTCTGCCCCGAGCTCGACAAGCCGGCCGAACCGGGCTTCCAGGCGTTCTGCTTCACCCGGCCCGACGCGGACGCGGCTCCGTCCTTCATGGTCGCCGGCAGCGGGGAGTCGCCCGAGGGCCGCGGGAACTACCGCGACCACATCGTGCGGCTGGACGATGTCTCCCCCGACGCGATGCGGGAAAAGGCGGCGTTCGTCGTGGGGGAGATGGAACGGCGGATGGCGATCCTCGGCACCGATTGGGCGTCGGTGACCGGAACCCAGGTCTACACGGTCCAGGATATCCACGCCTTGCTGCCTGACATCCTGATCCGTCGCGGGGCCGCGCCGCACGGCCTGACCTGGCACTTCGCCCGCCCGCCGGTCGTGGGGCTAGAATATGAGATGGATTGTCGGGGCATCGGGGTGGAGCGGGTGATCCCGGGCTGATCAGCCTCGGTCGGCCAGTTGCATCAGCGTCCTTCGAAGCTGGCGAGGACGTAGTCCGGCAGGGGATCGTCGAAGTTGTCGGGCACATGGAACGCCCCCGCCATTGAACCCAGGCGGCGGCGCGCCGATGGGGCGGCGATGGGCACCAGCCTGGCCACCGGTCGTCCGGCGCGCGCGATGATGATTTCCTCCCCCATTTCCACGCGGTGGATCAGGCGGGAGAGGTCCGTCCTGGCGGCGTGGATGTTCACGGTTTCCACGATCGGTGCCCCTGAAGCATTGCCCAAGCGTGGTTGAAACACCGGCCACCCGCAACATCAAAACCTCCCTCGCACCCATGGCCGTCGGTTCGCCATCGCGGTAGTCTCCCCGGCAAGGAGACCTCCATGTCCACGAACGCCAATGTCGCCCTCCGCCTGGCCGAAGCCTTTGCCCGCCACGGCGTCACCGTCACCTTCGGGCAGAGCCTGCCCTCGGCTTTCCACCTCGCCGCCCCGCATGTCGGGATCAAGCAGGCGGCCTATAGGCAGGAGAACGCCGGCGGCGCCATGGCTGACGGCTATGCCCGCGTTTCCGGCCGCATAGGCGTCGTCACCGCGCAGAACGGGCCGGCCGCCACGTTGCTGGTGGCCCCGCTGGCCGAGGCCCTGAAGGCCTCCATCCCCATCATCGCGCTGGTGCAGGAAGTCACAAGGGCCACGACGGACAAGAACGCGTTCCAGGAGCTCGACCACCTGAACATGTTCGCCCCGGTGGCCAAATGGGTGCGCCGGATCGATCGGGCGGACCGGCTGGAAGACTATGTCGACATGGCCTTCACCGCCGCCGGATCGGGCCGGCCTGGCCCCGCCGTCATCCTGGTCCCGGCCGACCTGCTGGTGGAGGACGCCCCACCGCCATCCCCGCGTTCCGCCCGCCTGGGCTTCTACCCGCTGGACCGCACGATCGCCGACCCGGCTGCCATCGCCAAGGCCGCCGACCTGCTGGCGAACGCTCGCCATCCGGTGATCGTTGCCGGCGGCGGCGTGCATCTGTCGGACGCGAGTGCCGCCCTGGCCGCCCTGCAACAGGACGCGCATCTGCCGGTTGGCACCACGACGATGGGCAAGGGCGTGGCGGATGAGAACCATCCCCTGACCCTGGGCGTTGTCGGCTATGTCATGGGCCGCGGCGCCCGCAGCTTCGGCATGCGCGGCATGATCGAAAAGGCGGACGTCGTCCTGCTGGTCGGCAACCGCACCAACCAGAACGGCACCGACAGCTGGAAGCTGTTTTCACCCGATACGACCTTCATCCATCTCGACACCGATCCGATGGAGATCGGCCGCAACTACGAATCCCACCGCCTGCTGGGCGATGCCCGCCTGACGCTGGAAGCCCTGCGCGACGCGATGCTGGCCCGCGACCTGTCCACGCGGAAAGCCGCTCGTCCCGCGGTCGAAGCCGAGATCGCATCCGCCGTCGCCGACTGGCGCAATGTCGTCGCCGGCGTGCGGTCCCGCGATGGCGGCCCGGTGCGGCCGGAACGGGTGATGGCCGAACTCGACCAGCGCATGACGGCGTCCGACATCGCGGTGGCGGATGCGTCCTATTCCTCGATCTGGATCGTCGGCGGGCTGACCTCGCGCCAGGCCGGGCAGCGCTTCCTGACGCCGCGCGGGATCGCCGGCCTCGGCTGGGGCCTGCCGATGGCGATCGGCGCCCAGTTCGCCGCCCCCGACCGGCGCGTCGTCTGCCTGTGCGGCGATGGCGGCTTCGCCCATAGCTGGGCCGAACTGGAAACCTTGCGCCGGCTGCAACTTCCGATCACCGTGATGGTCCTGAACAACGGGATCCTCGGGTACCAGAAGCATGCGGAGGACGTGATCTTCGGCGAACATACCGATGCCGTGAACTTCGCCGCGGTCGACCACGCCGCCATCGCCCGCGCCTGTGGCGTGAACGGCGTGCGGGTGGAACGCGGGGAAGACGTCGGTGCCGCGCTGGACGCCGCGTTTGCCTCCGGCCAGCCGACGCTGCTGGACATCATCACCGATCCCGACGCCAAGCCGCCGATCAGCTTCTATGCCGGGCATTACCCCGAGCCGTTCTGACAGGGAGGGACCCATGACGCTCGACCCCGATCTGACCGACTTCCGTTCCATGGTCGACGCCGCGCAACGGATCGTGCTGTTCACCGGGGCGGGCATCAGCACCGATTCCGGCATCCCGGACTTCCGCAGTCCGGGCGGCACCTGGACGAAGATGAAGCCGATCGATTTCTCCGACTTCATGCGATCGGACGCGGCCCGGCGGGAGACGTGGAAGCGGCGGTTCGAGATG
>CANJSR010000471.1 GCA_947476855.1 Acetobacteraceae bacterium | reverse complement strand
TGGATGTTCTACGCTTTGTTCGTCGTCGCCCGCCTGAACTTCGCGGTGCCCTTCGACCTCGGCATCTATGGCGCCGTCGGCAACTGGTTCGTCGCCCGCCGCCCCTTCGCCATGAGCATCGCGACCACCGCCATGACCATGGGCCTGGTGGTGCTGCCGCTGATCGGCCAGTTCGCCACCGAACGCGGCGGAGACTGGCGCGATGGCTGGCTGGCGATCGGCGTCACCGTGCTGGTGGTCGGGTTCATCCCCTGCATCCTGTTCCTGGTCCGCAGCCCCGAGGACGTGGGCCTGGTGCCCGACCGCCAGGCCGCCGCCGCCTCAGCCCCACCGGTGATCGAGCCCGCCTTCACCCGCGCCCAGGCGCTGCGGACCCCGGCCTTCTGGCTGCTGTCGCTGTTCACCCTGCTGGCCTATCCGGTGCAGGCCGGCGTCAGCCTGCACCAGGCACCGTTCCTGATCGAGCGTGGCCTGTCGCCCACCATGGCCGCCGGGATCGTCAGCTTCTTCTCGATCGCCTCGGGCGTGGCCAGCATGCTGTTCGGCATGATCCCGGCCCGCATCGCGGTGCGCTACCGGCTGGCTCTGGTCGGGCTGCTGCTGGCCACCGGCGCGGGCTTGCTGCAAGGCGTGACCGACAGCACGAGCGCGCTGGTCGCCGGCGGCTTCTTCGGCCTGGGCGTCGGTGGCTTGCTCAGTGTGCTGCCCTTGGCCTGGGCCGATTATTTCGGCCGGCGCAGCTACGGCGCGATTCGCGGCATCGCGCTGGCCATCCAGGTCGCGGCGCAGGCGACCGGGCCGCTGCTGTCGGGGCTGCTGCGGGACTTCACCGGCGGGTATGAGACGTCGTTGCTGGTCTTCGCCGTCCTCTCGGTCGCCAGCCTGCTCGCCGCCCTGCTGGCGCGCCCGCCTGTATTCGCCCGGGAGGCGTCCTGCTAGACAGGCGTCCCCCCAACGCCAGGAACGCCCCATGCCCAGCCTCCGCATCGCGACGTGGAACATCAACTCGCTCCGCCTGCGGATCGGCCTGCTGGAGAAGCTGATCGCGGACGTCCGCCCCGACATCCTGTGCCTGCAGGAAACCAAGGTCCCCGACCCGTTGTTCCCCGAGGACGGGGTCCGCGCGCTGGGTTTCGAGCACATGCTGTATCGCGGCATGAAGGGGTACAACGGAGTCGCCATCCTCTCCCGCCTGCCGCTGTCATTGCTGGATGACACGCCCGACTGGTGCGCCAAAGGCGATTGCCGCCACGTGGCCGCGCGGGTCGGGGTGCCCTCGGGCGCCGTGGAGGTCCACAATTTCTACGTCCCCGCCGGTGGCGACGTGCCGGACCGGGCGCAGAACGTTAAGTTCGGCCACAAGCTTGATTTCGTGGCGGAGGCGCAGGGCTGGTTCGCCTCCCGCCCCGGCCTGTCCCGCGCCGTGCTGGTGGGCGATCTGAACATCGCCCCGCTGGAGCAGGATGTCTGGAGCCATAAGCAGCTTCTGGACGTCGTCAGCCACACCCCGCCGGAAACCGAGGGCCTGACCGCCTGGCTGAACGCGGGCTTCGTCGACGCGGTGCGCCATTTCGTGCCGGCCGACCAGAAGCTGTACACGTGGTGGTCGTACCGGAACCGGGACTGGAAGGTCGCCGATCGCGGCCGGCGGCTGGATCACGTCTGGGTGACGCCCGACCTGGTCGGCGCCTTGCGCGGCCACATGGTCCACCGCGACGCGCGGGACTGGGAGAAGGGCTCGGACCACGTGCCGGTCTGCGTCGAGCTTGAGGTCTGATACCAGCCGGCATAACCGTTGACCCTCGGAATAGCGCTCATTCGTCATGGTGGGCGCAGGCCCACCATCCACGACTTTCCCGTTCAGAACTAGGGAAAGTCGTGGTTGCTGGCCCGTAGCCTGTCCTCGGGCCGACTCTTCGCCGGACCCGGGGGGCCACCATGAGGAGGTGGCGATGGCAATGGTCAACCTCAAAGCCGGTGGGTATGACCCCGCACCGCGGCCGGGGGGGCGTCCCGCCGGCCGTGACCACACCCGTTCATCCGCCTAAGCCGTCTTCCGTTCACCGTCCTGCGCGCGGTCGATTCGACCGCCCCCTCGCCATCGCCCATCAGCGGAGCCTGATTCTCCGCCATGCTCGGCGGAAAGGCGGCGCTCTGTTTCCGGTGGACGGCTGATATAGAATATAAATCTTTTTGTGCCGCCTATATTGCACTCATAGGGGAAAATATCCTCTTATCCACCTGTGGAGACGGCGCCGCCGCCTCCGAACGCAACAGGACACACCCCGAGATGACCGCATCCGCGCCCATCCCGACCCGCCAGGACCGGACCGCCCGACGGTCCAGGGGCGCTGGTATCCGAATGCGATGTCGCCGGACCGCCCACCCTGCCCACGCCGTCCCGACATTCTCCGACCCGGAGTGCTCCGACCATGCTGCAATCACACGTCATCGACATCGATGGGACCTTCGTCGGCGCCGCCATGCGGACCGATAGCGGCTACCGCTTCATCGCCACCGACCTGCGGGTCGAGGACCTCGACGGCTCCGTTCGCCCGTCCCTGGCCGATATCCGCCGCCTCGCGCGCCAGTTGTTCCTGACCGGCCGCTTCGGTGCGGCCCCATCCCACTCGCGGGAGACCACGCCATGACCGCCATCGACGCCACCTTCTCCGCCGACCAGCCGTCGTTGCTCGCCCGTATCGGGCGGGGGCTGGAGCAGTTGATCTCCCTCCGCTACCCGCCTCTGACGGGCGGCGGCCCGTCGTCGGCGGATCATCCCGATGATGAAACGATGATCCAGGTCGCGCTGATCTGCTCGGCGCATTTCTGAGCCGGAACGACTGCGCTTCGGAGTACGCCTCCATCCGTCCTGGCCGGGCTGACCCACCCATCGCCAGGCACTTTGGCGGTTGGAATAAAACAATAAAGTCCCTGGACGGGGGCCTCGGCGATGGCCGGGGCCGTCATGGGCGGATGGCCTGGCCGGGTGCGTGGGACTACGGCGCCGGCGACAGGGGAAGCCAGCCCTGGAGCCAGTGCCAGACCGGGGCGAGGATGGACGCGGGCTCCGTCGCGATGGGCGCGGGTTGTGGTTCGGGTTCAGGGCAGCTTGGGGTGCGAGTTCGGAGGTATTCGATCCGTTCTTCCGGGAGGCTGACCTTGCCCGAAGCGACATGCGCAAGCAGTCTTTCCCGGAGTGGGACGAGGAGCGCATCGCGGAGCGGGTCGCAGCCGTGGCGGTTCGCGAGGCGCCAGAAAACTGTGTCCGCGGTCGCCGCCGAGACCGGCGCCACCGCATCGGCGAGGAACGCCGCCAGCTCCGGTACGACGTCGTTGAGATCATTGGTCACCTGGCCAGGGGCAAGCAGGCGCCAGGCCGCTGCCGCCGGGTCCGATACCAGGGCAGGCCCAGGGTCGGTCCGGGCAGCGGGCAAGGCGTCGGGGGCCGAGCGTGGGGTCAGGGCTTCGAGAAAGTGCGCCCGCGCGCGGTCCGGGATGGTGGCCGCCAGTTCCGCCGTTTCCTCGGTGGACAAGGCCTCAAAGTCGACATTTCGGAGATCGGTCAGGCTCATCACCGTCGTTGCGCTGGTGCGTACGTTCCAAAGATGTGCACCTGACATATCGGCGCCCCGCAACGACGCCCACCCGAGGTAGGCGCCCTGCAACGACGCCTTCTCGAGGGTGGCGCCCCGCAACGACGCCCCCTCGAGGTAGGCGCCCTGCAACGACGCCCCCCCGAGGTTGGCGCCCTG
>CANJSR010000470.1 GCA_947476855.1 Acetobacteraceae bacterium | reverse complement strand
GGCGCATCTATGTCAACACGCTGCGCTATACGCTGATCGTCTGGGCGATCACGGTCACGCTGGGCTTTGGCGTCGCCTATGTGCTGGCCTTTGAAATCCGCAGCCGCACGGCGCAGATGATGCTGTTCCTGGTCTGCACCGTTCCGTTCCTGACCTCGAACATCATCCGCATGATTTCCTGGATTCCGTTCCTGGGGCGGGAGGGTCTGCTGAACACCGCCTTGCAACGGGCCGGGATGATCGACGCGCCCTTGGAGTTCCTGCTGTTCTCCGACTTCGCGGTGATCCTCGCCTATGTGCATCTTTACACGCTGTTCATGATCACGCCGATCTTCAACGCGATGATGCGGATCGACCGCGGACTGATCGAGGCCGCGGTCGATGGCGGCGCGCGCTTCCGGCAGGTGATCAGCCAGGTGATCCTGCCGTTATGCAAGCCGGGCATCGCGATCGGATCGATCTTCGTCGTGACCATGGTGATGGGTGATTTCATCACGGTCCGATTCATGAGCGGGGGGCAGAGCGCCTCGGTCGGACTGATGATCTCCAACCAGATCTCCCTGCTGCAGTATCCGGCGGCCTGCGCGAACGCGGTGATCCTGCTGGCCGTGGTGCTGATGATGATCGCGGCGATCACACGGATCATCGATATCCGGAAGGAGCTGTGATGCGCCGGTCTCGCCTGCCGTTGCGGCGCTGGGCGTTGCTGGCGTTCCTGGGGCTGTTCATCCTGTTCCTGTATGGCCCGACCATCACCATCCTGGTGCTGTCGTTCCAGGGGCCGGATGGCGGACTGACCTTTCCGATGAACGGCGTCTCGGTCGTGTGGTTCGAGCGTCTGTTCGAGAAGCAGGCCGTCGGCGACTTCGCGGGGTCGCTGACGCGGTCCTTCTCCCTGGCGATCATGGTGACGCTGGCCACGGTGCTGATCGCGGTGACCGCCGGGTTTGCGTTCCGCCGGCGGTTCCCGGGATCGGACCTGCTGTTCACGCTGACGGTCGCGAGCCTGGTGATCCCCTCGATCCTCGTCAGCCTGGGGATCGGGTTGCTGTTCAACCAGGCGGGGCTCGATCCGACCTGGTACGGATCGGCGTTCGGCGCGCAACTGACCTGGACCCTGCCGTTCGGGCTGCTGATCATGTTCGCCGTGTTCAACCGCTTCAATCCGGCGTGGGAGGAAGCGGCAAACGACCTCGGCGCGTCACCGTGGCAGCGGGTGCGTCACGTCGTCCTGCCGATCGTGACGCCGAGCGTGATCGGGATCGCTCTGTTTGGGTTTACGCTGTCGTATGATGAGTTCGCGCGGACCCTGCTGACGGCGGGCAGCGACAATACCTTGCCGCTGGAAATCTTCGGGATGACGACGAATGTCACCACCCCGGTGCTGTATGCGCTGGGGACGGTGACGACGTTGTTTTCGTTCCTGCTGATCGGGCTGACCTTGCTGGTGCTGCGGGTGATGGTCGGACGCAGAGCCTGAAACGGATGTGGCAAGTACAGGTGTATTCCCTGTCAGCGATTTCTTAACCATCGCTCCCCTAAAACAGGAAACCGGCCGGGACTGGCCCGACCGGTTCAAGAAGGGAGCATACGATGAAGAAGCATCGTCTTCTCCTGCTACGCATACTGGTGATCCTCGGCATTCGTGTCAAGATCATCATCAAGCGCAAGTAGGAGGAGCGGCTGGCCAGGGGTGAAGGTCCCTGGCCGGCCACCTTCGGACACTCAGCCGCGCCGGACGAACCGACCATCCCCCGGCTGCGACAGCACCGACACCCCATCCCAGACCATCTTCCCGCGCTGCCAGGTGGCGGCGACGCGGGCGCGCATGTTCCGGCCATGATAGGCGGACCATTGCATCTCCGGCCGGTCGACGATGCAGGCCTGGTCGAAGGTGAAATCCCCCTGTTCCAGCACCAGAAGATCGGCGTCCGAGCCGACCCGCAGCGCGCCCTTCCGCGGCCAGATTCCATGCAACTGCGCCGACCGTTCGGCGCAATAGGTCGCCATCAGCGTGGGCGACAGGCCGCGCTCATCCAGCAACGTGAACATCAGCGGCGCGAAGCTTTGCAGGCCCGTCAGCCCGGCACCGCAGGCGAAGATGTCATCAAACTGCTTGCGCGCGATCGGCCAGGGCGCGTGGTCGGTCGAGACATAGGCGATCTTGTCGGCGACCAGGGCCTGCCACATCCGCTCCACCTCGGCCGCTGTCCGGAAAGGCGGGTTGCACTTGCCGAAGCCCTTCAGGCGGATGAGGTCGTCCTCGGTCATGCACAGGTATTGAATGCAGGCCTCACCGGTCGTGGTCGCGCCCATCGCCCGGTACTGTTCGGCCAGTTCGAAGCCGCGCGCGATGGAGGAATGCGCGATATGGACATGCGCGCCTGTCTCCAGCGCCATCTCGAAGATTTCCAGATCCGCCATCGATTCCGCCAGAGGCGGGCGGGTGCGGCAATGCATGATCGGGTCGGTGCGCCCGGCCGCGCGCGCCTGGTCGGTCAGCTTCTCCACCAGTTCCTGGTCTTCGTTGTGGATCGCGCAGGGCAGGCCGGTCTTCGCGATCTCCCGAAACGCCGCCAGCATGGTCGGGTGGTCGATGCGCGGGAACCGCACGGCATCGTATTCGTAGGTCGAGAGCTTGAAGGCCGAGATCCCCGCCGCCGCCAGTTCGGCGATCGCGTCCACCCCGCCCGTCTTGGTGATCGTGCCATACAGCGCCATGTCGACATGCGACGTCCGCTCCACCCAGCCCACCTTGTCGGCCAGGATCGCCGCGTCCGTGACCGGCACCGGCACGTCGTAGGGCATGTCGCAGCAGGTCGTGACACCGCCCGCGGCGGCGGAGCGGGATGCGCTCTCGATCCCCGGCCAGCCGGTCGATGACGAGGTGTGCATGTGCCCATCGACCAGCCCGGGCAGGATCAGCCTGTCCCCGTGATCGATCGTTTCATCGGCGGGCGGCGGCGCGCCCTGCCCGATCGCGGCGATCACATCGCCCCGCACGGCCACGTAGCCATCGCGCAGGATCGCGTTGGTGGTGACCAGGGTGCCCCTGATCACGCGGTCGAAGGGAGTTGACACCTTGATATAAGCATCCTTCGGTGCGACGGACGGGGTTGTGCGCTTGCCGAGTGGCCGGCGCGACCTTACGAAGCAGGCCAGAGTCCTGATCGCAGGCTAGACCGCGCCATCGGTCCCGCCAACCCCGCGAAAAGGCGCCCGAACGGAGGATTTGGATGATAGTGCATGACGTCAAGGTTCACCCCTCGAAGGCGAACCTGAAACGCGAGGACCAGCTCGCATGGAAGATCGCTGGCGTCGCCGCCGACAAGGTCGCTGTCCAGAAGGACGTGACCGAGATGATCATCAACCGCATCATCGACAACGCGTCGGTGGCGATCGCGGCGATCAACCGCCGGCCCGTGACCTCGGCCCGCGACATGGCGCTGGCCCGTCCGCACAAGGGCGGCGCGACCGTGTTCGGCGTCGCACCCGGCAAGCGCGTCACCCCGGAATGGGCGGCCTGGGCGAACGGTACCGCGGTGCGCGAACTGGACATGCACGACACGTTCCTCGCCGCCGACTACTCCCATCCCGGCGACAACATCCCGCCGATCCTCGCGGTCGGGCAGACGCTGGAGAAGTCGGGCAAGGATCTGATCCGCGGCCTCGCCACCGGCTATGAAATCCAGATCGACCTGGTGCGCGCGATCTGCCTGCACAAGCACAAGAAGGACCACATCGCGCATCTGTGCCCCGC
>CANJSR010000469.1 GCA_947476855.1 Acetobacteraceae bacterium | reverse complement strand
GGTGGTTCGATTCCGCCCCTGGGCACCATTTTCCCCATCCCGCGATCCACACGCCTGATCTGACGGATACGACCGGTCGTCGGGGCCGGTTCCACGGCCCCTCCGTCCCAACGCGATCAGATCATCGGCAAGGCCTCCCCCGCGAAGAACCGGCGCGGGTTGTCCTCCAGGATCGAGAAGATTTCCCCGTCCGACAGCCCACGCTCCCGCAGCAGTGGCACGAAATCGGTGAACAGATACGAATAGGGCGGCGGCCAGTTGCCCGTCGCCTTCAGGGCGTCGATCTTCGCCTGCTCCTCGGCCGAGACCTGGCGCGCGAACTTCCCGTACCACCCGCAATGCCGATCCTGAGACATCATGATCTGCGCGCGGTGGCCCGACTTAACCAGCCGCACCAAGTTATCGGCCCGGGTTTCGTCCGGCATGTAGCGATGCAGCCCGATCCGGTCGAAGCCGATATAGGCGCCGCCGTCCACGACCCGCTTGTGATAGGCCGGATCGGCGTTGCCGCAGCAATGCCCGATCAGGCACTTGTGCGCCGCCACGCCGTTGCCGGTGAAGGCCGCGATCTGGTCCGGCCCCGCGAACCCGTCCTGCGTATGGGTAATGATCGGCACGCCCGTCGCCTTCTGGGCGATGCAGGCGGCTTCCAGGAATTTCATTTCCAGCTCGGTGATCACCGGCGCGCCGGTGGCGACCTTGATCGCGCCGGCCTTTACGCCGGTGTTGCCGATGCCCTGGGTGATCTCGCGGATATACAGCTCCGCGATTTCCTCGGGCGTGCGGGCGCGCCAGTAGATCGGCAGGCCCATCATCTCGAAATAGAACCCGGTCGTGCAGACCACGTTCATTTCGGACTTCTCGGCGATTTCCTTCATCATGCCGGCGTCGCGGCCAAGCTCGATCGGGCAGGGGTCGACGAAGCTGCGGACACCATGGACTTCGCGCAGTTCCTTCAGGCGCTTCACCGCTTCCTTGATGAAGGCGGGGCGGTCGAAGACCACGGCCGAGTCGAACTCGGCCCCATGGAAGGCGATGAACAGATGCTCGTGCATCAGGGTGCGGCCGAGCTGGGAGAGCTCTATGGGGCCTGTGACGGTTTGGACCGGCATGGGGTTTCCTCGTTGGGTGTCCGCCCGATGCTAGAGCGCCTTCAGCCTGACCGTAAACGGCCAGCGCGCCATAGCCTTCTGTTTTGCCAGATGATTGACGCACCGTTACGAGTCCGTCGCGGCGCGATCCTGCCTCAGGCGGGCTGGAAGGAACGGGGAACAGGCACACCGGGTGTGTCGGCGCCGGTCGCGCGCCGGTTCAGGGCCTCGATCACCGTCAGCACGTCGGTGCGCGGGTCCGACGGCGGGCAGGGGTCCTCGGGCATGGCCCAGGCCGCGCGCAGGCGGGTCAGGCGGTCGGGGGGCAGGGGCGGTGCCACCACGGGCTTGCGCAGATGTGCCGTGCCATCAAGGCCCGTGAAGAGCGGGAAATTGTTCAGCGGCCCGCGGACATCCTCCCCCCGATCCCGCAATCCGCCCAGCATGTGTTCGGCGTGGACGCGGTCGAGCTGGGCGGCGTAGCGGGCCTCCCCTTGTTCCGGATCGGTGACCGAGAAGTATCGTTCCAGGATCAAACCGGCGGCCTCGGCCATGCGCAGGAACGACAGGGGGGAGAAAAAATGCAGATGGGCCGGAAAGGTCGAGTCATGCGGTTCCACGGCCGAGGGGCCGAAGCCAAGGACGGGGAAGTTCGGCTGCGTCACATAGATCAGCCCGCCCGGGCGGACTTTCGCGGCGTGCCGGCGCAGCATGGCGACCGGGTCGATCATGTGTTCGAGCGTGTGGGAGTAGCGGAGCACGTCTAGGAACCCGTCGGGGATCGTCGTCTCGAACTCATCGGGGGTCAGCACCGCGACCCTGCGCCGGACGCCGTCGGCGCGGGCGTCCTCCGACCAGTCCACGCCGAGGGCCACGGCGGCGCCGGCGTTCAGAGCCTCATGCACGAAGACGGGGTAGGAGCAGCCGACATCGGCCAGTGCCATGCGCCCGATCGGCACGCCGCACAGGGCCGCGAGTTCCTCGGCATGGCCGCGGTAATAATCCCGGTGGGCCGCCTGGACTTCCTCCTGCCCATATTCCCCGGCGTAGACCGAACCGTAATAGGCCGCGATTTCCGCCAGGTCGGGCATCCTGGCCCAGAAGATATGCCGGCAATCGCGGCAGATCAGAAGTTCGCGGCCTTCCTTCTCGTGGAACGTGGTGGTTTCGGCGCAGAGGCAGATGGGGCAGGCGATCATGATGTCGTGCGGTCTTTCGCGTTGTCGCTGTGCAATGGCTTCGACGCATGCGTAACCATTTCGTTGTCTTCTGCCAATTGGGCAGTGATGTAGCCTAGCCATGCCCTGGCGCCGATGGTTTCGTTCCGGATTCGGCCAGTTATACCATCGGTATAAAATTTTGTTATTGGTGCAACATTCAGTCGCATTGTCACGACGGGTGCCACCGAGGGGCGCCTGTCCGCACTGTCCGGCCGACGCCGGAACGTGATCGGTATGCCCGAGGTAGGCGCGCCCCGGTTCACGGCTTAGACTGGTCCGAACCATATCCAAGGGGAGGCAACCCATGCGCTTCGGTCTGATCATCCGCGGGCAGTATCCTCAGGGCGACGACATGCGCGTCCGCCTCAAGGAAGACCTCGACGCCGCCCGCCACGCCGAGGCGCTCGGCTACGACATCATCGGCAAGGCCTCGCACTACAGCAGCCACCCGTTCCAGTTCATCCAGCAGATCCCCTATCTGGCGCAGGTCGCGCTGGTGGCGCCGAAGCTGCGGCTGCTGCCGGGCGTGGCCCTGCTGCCGCTGCACTCCCCGCTGCACCTGGCTGAGGAGCTCGCGTCCCTGGACGTCATGTGCGACGGCAAGCTGGTGTTCGGCGCGGGCATTGGCTACCGGGAGGTGGAGTTCAACGCCTTCGGCACGACGCTGAAGCAGGCCGGCCCACGGTTCGAGGAATGCCTGACCGCGATCAAGCGCCTGTGGACCGAGGACTTCGTCGACATGGAGGCCAGCTACTTCAAGCTGGACCATGCCAACTGCACCGTCCTGCCGATCCAGAAACCGATGCCACCGATTTGGATCGGCGCCAATATCGGTGTCGGCATCCGCCGCGCGGCGCGGGAGGCGGATGCCTGGTTCATCAACCCGCACAACAAGATCGAAACCATCGACAAGCAGATGGACGTCTACAAGCGGGCCTTGGACGACGCCGGCAAGCCCTTCCCGGCGGAACTGCCGATGGCGCGCGAAGTCTTCGTCGCCCGTTCCCGCGAAGAAGCCATCCGCCTCGCGCGTCCGTCGCTGGAGGAGAAGTACCGGGTCTATCGCGAATGGGGCCAGGACAAGGTGATGCCGGCGTCCGACCACATGGGGCTGGATTTCGAGGAGCTGATGCAGGACCGGTTCCTGTTCGGCTCCCCGGCCGAGGTGACCGAGCAGATCCTGACGCTGAAGCGCCGGTTCAACATCAACACGCTGATGCTGGGCATCCACTGGGTGGGCATGCCGGCGAGCCTGGCGATGGAACAGATGCAACTGATATCCGAGGACGTGTTCCCCGCCGTCCGTTCGGCGGGGTAGGCGCTCAGGCCGCCATCGTCAGCTTCTTCACGAAGGCGGAGATGCGATGGCGGCGCAGTTCGCTGCGCGCCTTGGCGTCCGTCGTCATGTAGTTCAACTGCACGCTGTAGCGCCGCCCGGTGAAGGACCGGTGGCCGTGCCAGCTC
>CANJSR010000468.1 GCA_947476855.1 Acetobacteraceae bacterium | reverse complement strand
TTCTTGAGCGCGGCGACGTCCTTGCGGCCCATCGCATCCATGCGATCCTTGTCACGCTGGATGATCATGTCTCCGTTACCGGCCATGGCTTGGTTCCTCCTGTTGATTGGTGGGGACAGGATGCACGCGGGGGGCGGGTCTGTCACGTCCTTCGGGCACATCCTTCTGGATGGGAGCGATGATGGGGCGGGGCGGCGGACGGCACCCGCTCAACCCTGTCTGCCTCGGCGAACCCCGTGGAACCCGGGCCACGCGGATGGTTTCTCCCCGTCATCCCCGCGCTTGTCGCGGGGACCAATCGCGGCAGGGTGCTGGTGATGGTCCCCGGCACAAGGCCGGGGATGACGTGAGATGAGCGGCCGGGGGTGCCGATGAGGGGGCCGAAGCACGATGAGTGGGGTGGGTTTGGGCCCCACCCCCCTCCCATCAGGCCCGCCGAACCCCATGGAACACCGGCCAGCCGATCTGCAGATCCACCAGGTTCTTGTTGAACGCGGCCGGCTGGTAGAACTGCCCCATCGGTACGTAGGGCACGTCCTGGAACATCTGCGCCTGCAGCAGGCGGGCGATCTTCTTCTGCTCCTCGACCGTCGGCGCGTTCAGCCAGGCCTCGCGGTACTCCTCCAGCTTCGGCGCGTTCGGCCAGCCGAACCAGGCGTTCGGGCCGCTGCGGATGCCGATATGGGCGGGCACGAAGACGTTCGTCAGGCTGGTCAGGTTGGTGATGAAGATGTTCCAGCCACCCTTGTCCAGCGGCTCCTTGCTCGCGCGCCGCTGCACCACGGTGCCCCATTCCAGCGACTGGTAGTCGACGTTGAACCCCATCCGGCGCAGCAGGTCGTCAACCACCTGCGACTGCGCGTGCAGCGAGGGGATGGTGGACGGGCCCATCAGAACGATCTTCTCGCCCTTGTAGCCGGCGGCGGCGAGGTCCTGCTTCACCTTGGCGAAGTCGGTGCGCCGCGTCAGCGCCTCCACCCCCGCGTCGTTGGCCATCGGCATGCCCGGCGTGAACAGCCCGACCTTGTCGTTGTACAGCGACGCATCGGCGCCCGAGACCGCCTCCATGCACTCATTCTGGTTCACGCAGGCCATGACCAGGCGGCGGATGGCGACGTTGTCGAAGGGCGCGAACAGGTGGTTGAACCGGATGCAGCCGACCGAGCCCATGCGGTTCTTGACCTCGACGGTCAGGTCCTTGTTGCGCTTGATCAGGTCGGACAGGTCGGCGGGCGGGTTCTCCCACCAGTCATATTCCCCCTTGGTCAGCGCGGCGGCCGAGGTCGCGGGGTCGGGCTGATAGGTCCAGATGACGCGGTCGAAATAGACCGGGCGCGGGCCGGCCAGGAAGCTCATTTTCCCCTCGGTCCGCGGCACGTAGCCGTCGAATTTCGCGTAGACCACGCGGGAGCCGGAGACGCGTTCATTCGTCAGGAAGCGGAACGGGCCGCTGCCGGTCGGGTCGGTGACCTGCTTGTTGGGGTCCGTCATCGCCAGCCGCTCGGGCATGATGACGCAGGCGGGCTGCGCCAGCGCCTCGGGCAGCAGCGCGAAGGGTGACTTGAGCCGGATGCGGATGACCGTGTCGGAGGGGGCCGAGAACTCATTCGTGCGGGCGGCGAGCGCGCTGCCGAAGGCGTCGCGCTTGGTCCAGCGCACCAGGCTGGCGACGCAGTCCTTGGCCAGCACCTTCTCGCCGTCGTGGAACTTCAGGCCCTCGCGCAGGGTCAGCTCCCAGGTCAGGCCATCGGCGCTGGTGGTGAAGCCCGCCAGCATCTGCGGATGCGGGATGAAGCCGGCGTCGAAGCCGAACAACTGGTCGTAGACCATATTGCCGTGGTTGCGGGTGATGTCCGCGGTCGTCCAGACGGGATCGAGTGAGGAGACATCCGCGTGGGGGATGAACCGCATCTCCCGCACACCCTGGGCGGCGACGATGGACGGTGCGGCGAGGCTGGCCGCGGCTGCCCCGGTGGAGGCGAGAAAACGGCGTCGGCTGATTGACATGTCCTTTTTACTCCCTGTGGTTGCCCGCATGGCAGCCATGCGCCGGCTTCCAAAGCACTTCATACCCGAAACGGTGACCGGCGAGTCCAGCGGGTTTGTCGCGATTCCAGGCCCCGCTGGCCGTCCTGCCGGTCCGATCGGGCGGGAGCGCAAGAATTGGGCCGGCTGCCCCAATCAAGGCCAGAGGGCGGAGTGAGGCCGTCCAGCCCCCTGACGTCCGCCCGTGTTACCGATGGTGTCGGAGGCATACGCCCGTTTTATGCCCAACCGAAACCCGAGTCTGCCCAAGGAATATTCCCATCGCATCCCGCCGGGCGGCTTCCCTGCCAAAGCAGTTGGCACGGATGGTGCATTGCACAATCGGTGGCGCCTGTCTCCGGCAGGTGCCACGCGTGATGACATAAGCAACGGGAGACTTTGCGTGACGTATTCTGGGAACGAGGCCTGTCGGCCTGATCGCGGCATATCCAGGCAGGTGGGGGCCATGCTGCTTGGCGCGGGCCTCGCCGTTGCTGCCTCCGGCGCGCAAGCGCAGGGCACGCTGGTCGTCGGCATGACCGCGGGCGACCTGCCACTGACCCAAGGCAACCCCGACCAGGGGTTCGAGGGATATCGCTTCGTCGGCTACAACCTCTACGACTCGCTGATCCTGTGGGACCTGTCGAAGGCGGACAAGGCGAGCGACCTGAAGCCGGGTCTCGCGTCCGAATGGGGCATCGACCCGAACAACAGCAAGCGCTGGATCATGAAGCTCCGGCCGAACGTGAAGTGGCATGATGGCTGCCCGCTGACCGCCGACGACATCGTCTGGAACATGGAGCGTTCCACCAACGAAAAGTCCGAGCAGTTCGACCCCAGCCAGTTCGCCCAGGCCCGCGCGTACCTGAACAACTACCTGAGCGTCGAGAAGGTCGACGACATGACGGTTGCCTTCAACACCAAGGCGCCCGACTCCCTGTTCCAGTACAACATCAGCTACATCATGATGGTCAGCCCGTGCCGGGCGCGCGAAGTGAAGTACAATTGGGGCGCGTACGGGGAAAAGCCGTCGGGCACCGGCCCGTACCGCTTCGACCGCATGACCCCGCATCAGCGCATGGAGTTCCTCCCGAACAAGGACTACTGGGACAAGGCTCGCGTGCCGAAGCAGGATCGCCTGGTCCTGATCCCGATGCCGGAAGCCTCCACCCGCACCGCCGCGCTGCTGTCTGGCCAGGTGAACTGGATCGAGGCGCCGTCCCCCGACGCCATCCCCCGGCTGAAGTCCTCGGGCATGACGATCGTCACGAACCCGTATCCGCATAACTGGTCCTACCAGCTCAACTTCAAGAACGGCCCCTTCACCGACAAGCGCGTCCGCCAGGCCGCGAACTATGCGCTGAACCGCGAGGACATGAAGGAACTGCTCGGCGGGATGATGCAGGAGGGCTACGCGACCGTGCCGCCGTCCGCCGCCTATTACGGCAAGCCGGTCCTGTACAAGCACAACGTCGCCAAGGCGAAGGAACTGCTCAAGGAAGCCGGCTGCCTGCCGTGCAAGGTGACCTTCGGCATCTCCACATCCGGCTCCGGCCAGATGCAGCCGCTGCCGATGAACGAGCTGGTGAAGTCCAACATGGATGAAGCCGGGTTCCAGGTCACGCTGAAGACCATGGACTGGAACGCGCTGCTCGATGTCGGACGCGGTGGCGTCATGAAGAACCCCGACATCCATGGCATCAACATCAGCCGCCAGACGCAGGATCCGTTCAACGCGCTGGTCCGTCACGTCTG
>CANJSR010000467.1 GCA_947476855.1 Acetobacteraceae bacterium | reverse complement strand
GGCGTCGCATGGTCTCAGTCCGTCTTCCGTTGATCGACAAGCACGGTATTCAGGAACAGGAAGAACCCGATGAACGTGGCGAAGAACACCAGGTCGCGGGCCGAGATGATGCCGCGCGTGAAGGCCTGGTAGCGATCCAGCACCGCGATGCGGCGCGCGACCTCGGCCAGGATCGGGGTGTTGCGCGACAGGAACTCGGTCACCAGCGGGTAGGACGCGACGGCGAACACGAAGCACAGCGCGACGGCCAGCACGAACGCGATCACCTGGTTGCGCGTGACGGCGGAAGCCGCGGACCCGATCGCGAGGAATGCGCCGGCCACCAGCAAAGCGCCCAGATAGCCGGCGGCGATCACGCCATTATCCGGCTCACCAAGCATGTTGACGGTGACGATGAACGGGAAGGTCAGCGCGAGGGCGATGGCGCAGAACGCCCAGGCCGCGAGGAACTTCCCCACCACGGCCTGCCCCTGCGTGATCGGCAGGGTCAGCAGCAACTCGATCGTGCCCTGCCGCCGTTCCTCGGCCCAGAGCCGCATGGTGATGGCGGGCACCAGCAGCAGGAAGACCCAGGGGATGAAGGTGAAGAACGGGCTCAGGTCCGCCTGGCCGCGATCGAAGAAATTGCCGAGGTTGAAGGTCATCGAGCCTTGCAGGACCAGGAAGATGACGATGAACACGGTGGCGACGGGGGTCGCGAAATAGGCCGCGAGTTCCCGTCCGGCGATGATCGAGATGGCGCGCATGGCTACGCCGCGTCCTTTTTCTTCTGGCCTGGCAGCGTCAGTTGCCGGAACACGTCGTCCAGCTTGCCGGACGGGTGGCGGCGTTCCAGTTCGGCCGGGGTCGCGTCGGCGACCACGCGGCCGCCAGCGATGATGATGGCGCGTGTGCAGACCGCGTCGACCTCCTCCAGGATATGGGTGGAGATCACGATTGCCTTGTCCGGCGCCATTTCCCGGATCAGCTTCCGCACCTCGAACTTCTGGTTCGGGTCCAGGCCGTCGGTCGGTTCGTCCAGCACCAGCACGGGCGGGTCGTGCAGCAGCGCCTGCGCCAGGCCGACGCGGCGCTTGAAGCCCTTGGACAGGGTTTCGACCGGCTGCAACCGGACGCCCTGCAACTGCGTGCGGTCAATCGCGGTCTGGATCCGGTTTTCCAGGTCGCGGCCGGAAAAGCCGCGGATCTTGGCGCAGAACGCCAGGAACCCGGTGACGGACATTTCCGGATAGGTCGGCGCGCCCTCGGGCAGGAAGCCCAGCAGGCGGCGCGCGGCGACGCCATCCGTCTGCACGTCATGGCCGCAGATGCGGGCGGTGCCGGCGGTTGGGATCATGAACCCAGCCAGCATGCGCATGGTCGTGGATTTCCCGGCCCCGTTGGGACCCAGGAAGCCGAGGACCTCTCCCTTGGCGACGCGGAAGGACACGTTATCAACCGCGGTGAAGCGGCCGAACTTCTTGGTTAGCCCGTTGATCTCGATCAACGTGGCCTCATTGACGGAAGGCAATGCTCACCTCTCCGGTTCTCCCAGTGGGGGCTCCCATTGGGCCTCCCAGTAGGGAGGGATCCTGTTCGGGCTGCCCCGGCCAGGGGCAGATAGCGCAACTGCGGCCGGATGCAAGCCGGTTCGAGCATCGCCGAACGCCTTCTTGCTGTCCGGTCCGCCCGCATGCGATGCGTGGCCGCCGCTTTCCGCCCGCCGACGCCAAACGTGCCGGCATCCCTTTGATAAAGGATAAGACCGCATGCGCATCGTGGATGTCCGGGAGATCACGCAGCCGATCGCGTCTCCCATCCGCAACGCCTACATCGATTTCAGCAAGATGACCACCAGCCTGGTCGCGGTGGTGACGGACGTTGTGCGGGACGGGCGCCCGGTCGTCGGCTACGGCTTCAACTCCAACGGCCGTTATGGCCAGGGCGGCCTGATCCGGGAGCGTTTTCGCGGCCGTATCCTCGACGCCCCGCCCGAAACCCTGCTGGACGCTGAACGCGACAACATCGACCCGGCTAAGGTCTGGGCCGCGATGATGACGAACGAAAAGCCGGGTGGGCACGGCGAACGCTCGGTCGCGGTCGGCACGCTCGACATGGCGATCTGGGACGCGGTCGCGAAGATCGAGCAAAAGCCGCTGTTCCGCCTGCTGGCCGAACGGCACAACGGCGAGGCGGATCCCCGGGTCTTCGTCTATGCGGCCGGCGGCTACTACTATCCCGGCAAGGACAACAGCGCCCTTCGCGCCGAAATGCGCGGCTACCTCGATCGCGGCTACAACGTGGTGAAGATGAAGATCGGCGGCGCCTCGCTGCGGGACGACCAGGCCCGCATCGAAGCCGTCCTCACCGAAATCGGCTCCGAGGCGAGGCTTGCCGTCGATGCCAACGGGCGCTTCGACCTCGAAACCGGCATCGCCTACGCGAAGATGATGCGCGACTACAACCTGTTCTGGTACGAGGAAATGGGCGACCCCCTCGACTACGCCCTGCAGGCCGCGCTGTCGGAATTCTACCCGGCGCCGATGGCCACCGGGGAGAACCTGTTCTCCCACCAGGATGCCCGCAACCTGCTGCGGTACGGCGGCATGCGGCCGGACCGGGACTACCTTCAGTTCGACTGCGCCCTGTCCTATGGGCTGGTCGAATACCTCCGCACGCTGAAGGTGCTGGACCAGTTCGGCTGGTCGCCGTCGCGCTGTATCCCGCATGGCGGACACCAGATGTCCCTGAACATTGCCGCCGGTCTCGGTTTGGGCGGCAACGAGAGCTACCCGGACCTGTTCCAGCCCTATGGCGGCTTTCCCGACAGCGTGCGGGTTGAAAAAGGCCATGTCGTCATGCCCGAACTGCCGGGCATTGGTTTCGAAGGAAAGTCCGACCTGATCACGGTGATGCGCGCGCTGGCGTCCTAGCAGCCCCGGCCGCGTGCATGGACACCTGTCCTGCCTCACGCCTATAGATATTGGTCAGACGTGCCGGTGGCGCGGCGCTGCGGAAAGAGGTTCCAGATGGACGATTTCGATCAATCCTTTCATGAGTTCCAACAAGCGGAACGCGCCCGCCGTGCCGCAATCCGTTGGCTGACGGCCTTTGAAACCGCGCTGGTGTCGCGCGATCCGGCGAAGATCGCCGATCTGTTTCATGCAGACTCTCATTGGCGCGACATCCTGGCCTTCACCTGGCACCTGACCCCTGTCGAGGGACGGGACGCGCTGGCCAAGCGCCTTGCGGACGAACAGGGCCACACCAGCGCGCACGGCTTCCACCTGCCGGCCGGCCGCAAGCCGCCCCGCAACGTCCGCCGCCTCGGAATCGATTGCGTCGAGGCGATCTTCGAATTCACAACGACCGAGGGCCAGGGCGCCGGCATCATCCGACTCTCGCCCGCGGCCGATGGCTCCGAGGACCTGAAGGCGTGGCTCATCTCGACGACGCTTGAATCGCTGACGGGCCACGAGGAAAGGATCGGCGACAACCGCCCGACCGGCGCCGCCTATTCGCGGAATTTCGGCGGCGACAACTGGGTGGACGTGCGCCGCAAGGCCGCCGCCTATGCCGATCGCGAACCCACCGTCCTCGTCGTCGGCGGCGCCCAGGCCGGTCTTTCCATCGCCGCTCGGCTTAACCAGCTTGGCGTCGACACCCTGCTGGTCGAGAAGTGGCCCCGCATCGGCGATAGCTGGCGCAAGCGCTACCACTCGCTGGCGCTGCACAACTCGATCCACCTCAACCACCTGCCCTACATGGAATTTCCGCCGACCTGGCCGAAATACATCCCCAAGGACATGCT
>CANJSR010000466.1 GCA_947476855.1 Acetobacteraceae bacterium | reverse complement strand
GCCGGCGGCGCAGCAGCAGGAACAGTGCGATCCCCATGTTCAGCGCGTTCCACAGCAGCCCGTTCGCGAAGGCCGCCGTGTAGGAACCGGTGAGGTCGAAGATCATCCCCGACATCCATCCGCCCAGCGCCATGCCGAGGATGGTCATCATCATAACGACGCCGACCCGCGTCCCCGCCTCATTCGCCGGATAACAATCCCGAATAATCAGCGCATAGCTCGGCACGATCCCGCCCTGGAAGAGCCCGAACATGGCCGAGATCACATAGAGCGACGTCAGTCCGTCGGTCAGCATGTACAGGAACAGCGCCATCCCCTGCGCCGCCGACCCGATCATCAGCGTCCACATGCCGCCGATCTTGTCGGCCAGCAGGCCCGAGGCCACGCGGCTGACGATCCCGAACCCCAGCATCAGCGACAGCATCTGCGCCCCGCGCGCGACGCCGTAGCCCAGGTCGCCGCAATAGGCGACGATATGGACCTGCGGCATCGACATCGCCACGCAGCAACTGACGCCCGCGACGCACAGCAGCGTCTGCAACATCCGCGGCGACAGCCCCATCAGCCCGACCGGCGGCCCCGCCGGCGCCACGCTGCCATGCGCCCGCACCGGCCCACTGCCGCGCAGCAACAAGGCCAGAGGCACCATTGTGACCAGGCAGAAGGCGCCGATCCACAGATGCGTCTCCCGCCAGCCGATCTCGCGGACATAGTGCTCGATGATGGTCGGCCAGATCGCCCCGCCGATATAGTTGCCGGAGGCACAGAGCGCGACCGCGATGCCCCGCCGCTTTTCGAACCAGTGGGAGATATCGGCCATCAGCGGCGCGAAGGTGGTCGCCGTGCCGGTCAGTCCGATCAGCAGCCCGTAGATCAGCGCAAACTGCGTGATCCCGCCTGCCAGGGACGCGAGCATATACCCGCACCCCAGCGCCACCGCGCCGATCGTCACCGGGGTGACGATGCCCACCTTGTCGACCAGGCGGCCCATGATCGCCCCGCCCACGCCGAAGCCGATCATAGTCAGGGTGAAGGGCAGGGACGCGCCGGCACGATCGAGGCCGAACTCCGCCTGGACGGTCGGCAGGACCACTACGACGGACCACATGCCGACGCCCCCGATGGTGGCCAGCAGCATGGACACGCCGAGGCGGAACCAGGCGTAGGAGGAATCGATTTCTCGGCGCGTCACACTCAGGCCTCAGGTCTTCTCGAAATCGATTCGCTCGACAACGGGCAGAGCCAACAGGAATCGCCGCAGGCAGTCCATGGCCAATTCGGCCGCCCCCAATCGGACCCATTCCCGCCCGCCCAGGATGCGGGAGCGGCGGGCTTCGACCCGATCCGCCGTCGCGATGCCGATCCACACCGTGCCGCCCCAGTCCATCCGGTCCGGCCCCGCATCGGTCTCGATCAGCACGGCCAGGGCATGGGTGGCGTTCGCCTTCGCCCGCGCCGCCTGCGCCACGGCCTCGATCGCGCCCTCGGTCATGTCGTCCGCCAGATGCACGCCTTCCAGGCCCAGGATCGGATGCAGTTCCAGGAAATCACGCACCACCGCGCCCCGGCGCAGCACATGCTCCGCGTTCGGCAGATGCCCGATGCGGGAGGCGATCAGGCCGGACGTGAACGTTTCCACCGTCGCCAGGCTCGCCTGCTGGCGGAGCAGTTCGGCCAGGATCACACCTTCCAGCGTCTGGTCATCCTCGGCGAAGATGAAGTTTCCGAGGCGCTTCTTCACCTCGGCCATGGCGGGGGCGAGCTTGTGGGCGATGTCGTCGGCGTCGCGGCCCTTAACCGTCAGCTTGGTCTCGATCTGCGGGTAATGCGCGCGGAAGCCGAGCTTGACACCGCCATCGGGGTCCAGGTCCTCCACGCCCGTGAGGATCTGGTCGATGTGGGATTCACCCAGCCCATAGGTGTGGAACCGCTTCAGATGGATTGACGCCGGCGCGCCGATGCGGGCGAGGATGCGGGGGATCACCTGCTCCTCCAGCATCCGCCGCAGTTCGCGGGGCACGCCGGGGGTGAAGAAGAACCGCGCCTTGCCGATGTCCATGGCGAAGCCGCAGGCGGTGCCGATCGGGTTGTCCACGAACTCCGATCCCGCGGGCAGCATCGCCTGCTTCTTGTTGTTCGGCGGCATGGTACGACCGCGGCGAGTGAAGAAATTCTCCATCGTCACCAGCCATTCCTCGTGCAGCTCCAACCCCACGCCCGCCGCTTGGGCCGCGACCTCCTGCGACAGGTCATCGACCGTCGGGCCAAGGCCGCCATTGACGATCACCGCGTCGGCGCGGGTCGAGGCGAGCTGGAACGCCGCCAGCAGGGACTCCCGGTCGTCGCCGACCGTCGTGCCCCAATGGACCGACAGGCCCACGTCCTCCAGCTTCTGGGACATGTAGGAGAAGTTGGTGTTGACGATCTTGCCGGTCAGGACCTCGTCCCCCGTGCAGATGATCTCAATGCGCATCGCTTGGTTCCCCCATCGTTTTCCGCCCGACAGTGTGGCGGGAGCAGCCGGGAGGGCAAGGGGGTACGATACCGGAACATGAACCGCCCGCTTCCGTCTTGACCCGCCCGGCGCCCGGCGCGACGATTGGAGGCATAGACGGAGGAAACACATGAGCACTTCGGAAGACCGCGGCGAAAGCCTGCGTATGATCCGCGACAGCGCGGCGGGCATCGCCCCGCGCACCGGCGACTTCAAGCGGATCCGCGCCCTGCGGTTCACCGAACCCGGCTTCGACCGCGCCGTCTGGCGCGAGATGTGCGACATGGGTTGGCTCGGCTTGCTCGTTTCGGAAGACCACGGCGGCTCCGGCCTCGGCGTGCAGGAGTTCTGCGCGGTGACCGAGGAACTCGGCGCCTCCCTGATCCCCGAGCCGCTGATCGCCGCCGCCATGGCCGCCCGCCTGCTGCCCGTCGATCACCTGAGCAGCGTCCTGTCCGGCGAACGCATCATCCTGCCGGCCTGGCAGGACAAGCCGCACAGCATCGAGACAACCGGCGGCGCGACCGGCGGCAATGGGCGCGTCAGTGGCAAGAAGCTGTTCATCCCGATGGCCGCCGGCGCCGATGCCTTCCTGGTGACCACCACTCATGGCCTGGCTTTGGTCGACCGCAACGCCGCGGGCGTCCATCTGGACCTCACCGGCACGCAGGACGGCGGCAACCAGGGCACCCTGACCCTGGACAACGCCCCCTGCGAGGAAATCGCCGGCAATGCCAGCGCGGAGCTGGAAGTCGCCGCCATGGCCACCAGCGCCTATCTGCTGGGCGTGATGGACCGCGTCTTCGGGATCACGATGGAATACCTTAAGACCCGTGAGCAGTTCGGCCGCAAGATCGGCAGCTTCCAGGCCTTGCAGCACCGCTCCGCCGACCTGAAGATCCAGCTCGAACTGACCCGCGCCACCGTCAACGCCTGCGCCCGCGCCATGGACAGCGCCGCCGACGCCGACGCCCGCAAGATCGCGGCCAGCAGGGCCAAGGCCCGCGCGTCGGAATCCTCCAGCATCCTGACCCGCGGCTGCATCCAGCTCCATGGCGGCATCGGCTACACCGACGCGGCCGATCCGGGCCTGTTCCTCCGCAAGATGATGGTCCTGGCACCGCAATACGGCTCCGCCGCGCTGCACCGCGCCCGGTTCCTGCAACTCGCGCCGCAGACCGACGAGGATTGATCCGTTGCAGATCAGCGGCACGACACGCGTCATCGGGTTGATCGGCACGCCCATCGTGCAGGTCAAGATGCCCGGCGTGATGAACAAGTACTGCCAGGAGAACGGGATCGATCTCGTATTGATCCCG
>CANJSR010000465.1 GCA_947476855.1 Acetobacteraceae bacterium | reverse complement strand
CAAGGCCGGAGAAACTATCTGACCCGAAGCGGAAGGTCAACCCCGAAAGGCGTCGTCCGCTGCGGTGAACGGGCTTCTAAGCGTCACCCCGCACCCGGTCAAGCAGAGATTTCAAACTTTCTTCACATCTCCGCCGACCAGACACCCCCCTCAACCCGCCAAAGTCAGATCCAGCGCGGGTTTGGCTCCCCTCCGAGCAAAAAAAGACCCACGGTTTCGAAGTGCGTACGCCGCCCCTGCATCTGCTGGGACACGCTGTTCATGTCCCGCAGACGCCGCTCAAACGGCTCCGCGTCGAAAATCGCGGTCGAGCCAGCCTCGTGATAGGCCCGGTGGACCACATCCCGGGACGTGTGAATCGCGTAGGTCGCCGCCTGACGAATCGCCACCCGGTTGGGAATCGTGATCGCGCCAGTCCGCTCCACGTCGGCCCAAACCTCGTCCAGCACCTTCAAAAGCCCCGCCTTCGCCGCCTTCAGCGCCGCGTCGGAGTAGCCGATCTCATGCTGGACCGCGTGATTGTCGACCAACCGGTCACTCGCCCAGGCCTGGGTCTTGCCCTTCGCCAAGGTTATCACTGCATCCAGCAAGGCCCGCGCGTTGCCCAAGGCGACATTCGCGAATCCGCCGGCATAAAGCTGCATGGCCTGGAACCGGTACAGTGTGTCCGTCACCCTCCGCTCGGGCGCGTACTCCCGGCTCAGGGAATGGGCGTCGTCCACGAACAGATTCTCCACCATGAAGGTGTCGCTGCCCGTCCCCCGCAGCCCGACCACCTTCCATCCATCGACAAAGGTCGCTTGCTCCCGCCGAATCAGCATCGTCCGGTCCCACGGCCGTCCATCCGGGTGGCGAATCGGGGTCACCCCGTCCGCCTCGAAACACGGCCCCATGCAGCCGAGCCACGTCGCGTGGCGGGAGCCTGATACGAAGGTCCATCTGCCGGTGACCCGCCAGCCGCCCTCGACGCGCACGGCCTTCGCACCTGGCCCCTGCCCCCAGGCCAGCACATCCCGCTTGCCGCCCCAGACCTCCATGGCCACCGCGGGATCGAGATAGGCCGACGCCATCGAGCAACCGGAGCCCTGGTTCATGCACCAGGCCGCACTGGCATCGCCCTCGGAGATCGCCTCGACACACTGCACATATTCAGAGGGCTTGAGCTGGAACCCGCCATAGACCCGCGGCAACAGCAGACGGAACAAACCGGCGTCATGCATGGCATCCAGCACCGGCGGGGACAGCTCATACTTGGCGTCGATCGCCCCGGCTTCCGAGCGCAGCAAGGGAACCAGGGACCGCGCCCGCGCCAGACACTCCGCCGCGCTCGCCCCCAGCCCCGCCCCCGGACCAACCAGCCCTACGCTCGGCGTCACGTCATCCATCTGACCATTCCCTCTGACTTGGTTGTAGAAACGCTACGCCCGAAGACCATCGGCAGGAAGGGACCCGCTCGACCGGATCGAGGAACGCTCCGTCCCGCCAGGGGCTTTCGTGCCCTGACCAGCGGGTCCGACATTTGACGTACCAGCGGGGTTATCGCAATACTCGTTGGTATTACGATCCTCACGGGTTCGGCTTCACGGCCCAACCCGCGAACGGATATTGAGGGTCCCGGAACAAACCGCGCGGAGAGAATTCATGAAGCTGATGTGGTTCCATCTGATGCCATACACCGAGCTGCCGGAGGATTTCCGGGAAGCGAACCCCTCGGTGTGGGTGGACATCCACTCGTCTCTGTTCGACCCCAAGCGCGCCCACCTGATGTACAACGACTTCATGGATGAGCTGGAATATGCCGCCGAGGTCGGGTTCGACGCCGTCTGCGTCAACGAACACCACTCGAACGGCTACGGCCTGATGCCGTCCCCGAACCTGATCGCGTCGTCCCTGGCCCGTCGGACCACGAACACCGCGATCTGCGTGATGGGTAACTCCCTGGCGCTGTACAATCCGCCGACCCGGGTGGCGGAAGAGTTCGCGATGATCGACTGCATCTCCGGCGGGCGCTTGATCGCGGGGTTCCCGGTCGGGACGCCGATGGACACCTGCTATGCCTACGGGACGAACCCGAGCCAGCTTCGCCAGCGCTACATGGAAGCGCATGACCTGGTCGTCCGCGCCTGGACCGAGAAGGACACGTTCGCCTTCAACGGCCGCTTCAACCAGCAGCGCTACGTCAACATCTGGCCTCGGCCCGTGCAGAACCCGCACCCGCCCATCTGGGTGCCCGGCGGCGGCTCGGTCGAGACGTGGCGGTGGTGCGCCGAGATGGACTACGTCTACTGCTATCTCTCCTACTATGGATACAAGGCCGGCCGAGCGACGATGGACGGGTTTTGGGGAGAGATGGATCGGCTGGGGAAGGATCGGAATCCATACCATGCCGGGTTCCTTCAATTCGTCGGCGTCGGCGAAAGCCGCCAGCATGCCATGGACCTGTATGGGGAGGCCGCGGAATACTTCTATGGCCGCTGCCTGCACGTCGATCCGAAATGGGCCACGCCGCCGGGCTATACGTCCGAAGGCAGCCAGCGCGCCGGGATCGAGAGCCAGGTGCGAAAGGCCGCCGACTCCGCGGTGCGGGGCAAGTCGACCGGGGAACGCTTTGCCGCGGTTGCCCGGGACATGGATGCGATCGTGGACAACGGCTACGTCATCGTCGGCAACCCGGATGACGTCGCGGAGCAGCTTCGCGAGGTCGCGACCAGCCTGAATGTCGGGCACCTGATGTTGCTGTTGCAGTATGGCAACATGAGCAAGGAGCTGACCCGCTATAATACAAAGCTGTTCGCCGAGAAGGTGATGCCCAAACTGCGGGACATCCACAGCCAGTGGAACGACCGTTGGTGGCCCCAGCCGATGGCGCAGGACCTCCGCGCCGAGGTCCCGGCCTTCAACCCTGGCCTCGCGGCCGAATAGGCCTTTCCCCCTCCCGGTCCGGGAGGGGCACGACATCAAAATCCAAAACGGAGCGTCCCCGTGAGCGAACCCGAAACGCTGACCATCGACGTCAACGGCTTCCCGACCCGCATCTGGCGCAAGGGCTCCGGCCCGAAGCTGGGTTATCTGGCCGGCTTTGGCGGGCTCCCCCGCTGGATGCCGTTCCTGGATGAGCTGGCGAAGACCCGCACTGTTATCGTGCCGTCTTTGCCCGGCTTTCCGGGCGGCGACCGCGGGCATACCGTGCTGGACAGCCATCTGGACTGGATGATCGCGGTCCGGGAAATCCTGGACCGGGCCGATCTGAACGGCGCCGACCTGGCTGGCAGCTCGGTCGGTGCCTCCCTGGCTTTGGAGGCCGCGGCGCTCTGGCCTTCGTCCGTCCGACGGCTGGCGGTGATTTCGCCGTTCGGGCTGTTCGACGACAAGGACCCGCCGACCGATCCCTGGGCCCAGCGGGGCGACGCGGTGCCTGGGCTGCTGTGCGCGGATGGGGAAATCTACAAGGCGATGAAGGCGGCGCCCGAGGGGGCCAACTCCATCGAATGGCCGATCGAGCAGGTCCGCGCGTCCGAGGCCGCCGCCCGGATTTTCTGGCCTTTGGGCAATACAAGGATCGAGAAGCGCCTGCGCCTGATCACCGCCCCGACCCTGCTGCTGTGGGGCGAGAAGGACGCGATCATGCCCCGGACCTACGCTGATATCTTCGCCAAGGGGATCGGCGGGAAGGCGGAGGTCAAGATTATCCCGGGCGCCGGTCATCTGGCTGAGCTCGACAGGCCGGTTGAGGTCGCGCAGGCGATTACGGCGTTCACGGGCTGAGGTTGGGTGGGGGAGGTCGGTCGGGGCGGTCACTTGCTGCCGGCGCCAAGT
>CANJSR010000464.1 GCA_947476855.1 Acetobacteraceae bacterium | reverse complement strand
GAGCAAAGTCGGGGCCAACCAGGTGTGGTGGCCCCGTCCCCTATTTCGTTGATTCGGTAAGGAAAAGTCGTGGATGGCCCGCCTGCGCGGGCCATGACGAGGGGGAGGCGGGCCAGCGCATCAGCCGAACGCCAGCAGCCGCACGCCAATCGGGACCGGTCTCCGTCGACCGGGATCAACCACCCCAGTCCAGGCGCCCGAATACGGATTGAACATCGGCGAGCGAAAAGGGCTTCGGCAGCAACAGCGGGGAGCCGTCTCCGCCCTCGCTCACCATCCGCTCGACCCCCAGCACATCCCCGGTCGCGAGGATGCAGCGTCCCCGCAACGATGGTTCGGCCACGACGACCTTCCCCAGGAACGTCCGCCCATCCATCACCGGCATCCGATAGTCCGAAATCACAGCGTCATACCGCCGTTCGGCCAACCGGCGCAGCGCCTCATTCGGATTGTCGATGACCTCGGTCGCGTGGCCCAGCGCCTCCAGCAATTCCGCGAGGCTGTTGCCCACGTCCCGTTCATCATCAACGATCAGGATCGTGCGCTGCCCGGTCCCGCCCGAGACCACAACCACATCCGCCTGGGAATCAACCATCGGCAGGAACATCCGGAACAATGCTCCGCCGCCATCGCGATGCGCGTGGATCAAGCGCCCGCCATGGGAAACCGCCGCGTCCCGCGCCAGATGCAGCCCGATGCCCGTCCCCGCCCCCGAGGGATCGGTCGGCGCGAACGGATCGAACAGCCGCGGCACGATCGCGTCGGGCACATCGGGGCCGTTATCCGAGACCTCGACCATCACGAACCCGTCACGCCCCACGGCCGAGACCGAAATCGCCCGCGCCCCTCCGGTCGCCATCAACCGCCCTTGTGCAAAGACCAGCAGATGCGAGAGCGCCTGTCCGATCAGATCACGGTCGCACTCAACCGGGCCTAACCCGTCCGCCACCGAAACCTGCGTGTCGATCCCCGCGCTGCGCCGTCCATAGGCGGTCAATTCCAGCGAATCGCGGATCACGTCGGCGATGGAGACCGGTTCGCGCGCCCGCGGCTTCTGGCGCGCCATCGCCATGAAGCTCCGCAAAATCCGCGAACACCGCTCCGAAGCCCCATGAATCCGTTCTGCTCGGCGTTTGATGTCCGGGTCTCGGGCCTTCTCCAGCAGCAATGTCGACTGCGCGAGGATGATCGACAGCGGGTTGTTCAGTTCGTGCGAGACCCCGCTGAGCAGCGTGCCCAGGGCTGACAGTTTCTCCAGCCCCTGCATCCGTTCCCGCTGCGCCGCCGCCTCGGCCACGGCCTGGCGGTGGTCGGTCAGGTCACGCAGATGCGCGGCGAACAGGCGCTCGGTCGGAAGCACCGCCTCGGTCATCGTCATCTCGACGGGGATGGTTGAGCCATCGGCGCGCATCGCCTCGATCTCGATCCGCTTGCCGATCAGCGTGGCGACGCCGGTTTCGACATAGCGGCGATAGCCCGCCCGATGGCGCTCACGTAGGGCCGGGGGGACGATCAACTCGCTCAAGGGCTGGCCGACGGCCTGTTCGCGCGTGTAGCCGAAGACCTGTTCGGCCATCGGATTGAATTCGACGACCAGCCCGTTCTCATTCATCACGATGATCGCGTCGAGCGCCGACAGCAGCAGCGCCGCCGCGAGGCGCCCGTCGGCGGATTGCGCCTGTGTCATGGACGTCCTCCGGGTACGAACATGTATCCCTGGCCGCGCACTGTGCGCAGACAGCCGTGGCAGGCCGGGTCTTCGTCCAGCTTCTTGCGGATGCGGACGATGCGGATGTCGATGGCCCGCCCGCCTTCTCCGCCCGTCTCATGCAGCAGTTCGGCCAGCTGGTCCCGCGACAGGGTCCGGCCGGGCCGTTGCACCAACACGGTCAGCAGGTCGAACTCCCCTTGCGTCAGCTTCACGATCGATCCGTCCGCCCGCAGCAGCCGCCGAGCGGATGTGTCCAAGGTGAGGGCGCCGATGGCGTGGGTTGCGCGGGTAGGGGTTGGTGGGGCCGCGACGGGTTCGGCCGCGCCACCCCCCATCCGGCGGAGAATGCTGCGGACGCGGGCGAGAAGTTCCCGCAGTTCATAGGGCTTGGTGATGTAGTCATCCGCGCCCAGCTCCAGCCCGATGATCCGGTCCACGGGCTGGTCGGCGGCGGTGGCGAAGATGATCCCGACGCGGGAACGGCCGCGCAGCCACCGCGCGAGTGACAACCCGTCCTCTCCCGGCATCTGGATGTCCAGGATCGCAAGGTCGACCTGCTCCGCCTCGATCAAAGCGCGGAAGGCGACGCCGTTGCCAGCGTGCAGGACGTTGAAGCCTCGGTCGGTGAGGTATTCGGCGACGGCTTCCCGCAGATCGTCCTCGTCCTCGGCGATGGCTATCGTGGGAATGGCTGCCTCCATCGGCGGGTTGGGGTTGGGGTGCGGGCGGATGACATCGTCCCTGCGGAGACACGGACCGCCAATTCCGTCGTGGTGGGCGCAGGCCCACCATCCACGGATTTGCGGCGCTTGGAATTGCAAGTCATGGATAGTGGGCCTGCGCCCACCACGACGGGGGAAGGGTCGCGCAGGATGCCGCGCTCGACCCGCCTTGACGCGTCTCTCCCATGCGCCAGGATCGGCCCGAACAGGCCACGGGACGCGGGAATCACATGGCGCGAGGCGCTTTCATTGCGATCCTCGAGGATGAGGCCGACCTCGCCGAATCCTACGCGGAATACCTGACCGCGCTGGGCTATCGGGTGGCCATCGCGCCCACCGGCGCCGCCTTCGATGCGCTGGTGGCGGAACAGGGGACACCGCATCTGCTGGTCCTGGACATGAACCTGCCGGGGGAGCACGGCGGCGGCATCCTCAGCCGGATCGCTCCGAACAAGGACTATCCGATCCTGGTCGCCTCGGCGATCGACGGCACGATGGAGCGCGTGATCGCGCTGGAGGTCGGGGCCGATGACTACATCGTCAAGCCGTTCGCGCTGCGGGAGCTGTCGGCACGGATCAGCGGCCTGCTGACCCGCTACGGGCACGCGCAACGCCGGCTGATCCGGCTGGAAACCGTGCTGGTCGATCTGACAAGCCAAAAGCTGCTGCGGGACGGGCAGGGCATCGAGAGCCTGGGACCGGGCGAGATCGCGCTGATCCGCGCCTTCACCGACCATCCGGCCCAGGTGCTGGACCGGGAGATGCTGCTGAGTCTGGCGCCGGGCGAGGATGATGAGGTCTATGACCGCGCCATCGACAACCGCGTGTCGCGCCTGCGCCGCAAGCTGGCGACGGACACGATCAGGACGGCTCGCGGACATGGTTATGTCTACGAACCCTTCACCCCGCGCGGACGGGGGACGGCTTGATCGGACCGCTTCAAGCGGCAGTGACATGGACCGCGCTGCTCCACCGAGAAAACGACGTCCATAGGCGTCGATTGTTTCCGCTTTGCGTCACGGCGACGCACGCGCCATGATCCCGGACAAATCCGAGCACGGAAAGACCATGCCGCCCCCAGACAGCGCGCCGCCGAACCAGCCCCCTGCGGTGAACCTCGCGCTGGGCGATTTCCAATGGTCGTGGACGCTCGCGAACGACACGCTGAACCTAGGCCGAGCGTTGCGGGAAACGATTGAGGGGCCGGATGGGCCGGCGGTGACCACCGGTTCGGCGTTCCTGGCGCTGCTGCACCCCGCCGACCGCGACCGCCACGCCGCGGCGATGCACGCCCACTTCATGCATCACGCCAGGCTGGAGTGTGCCTCCCGCATTCGTTGCGCGAACGGTCAATGGCGGTGGTTCTTCCTGAACGGCAATGCCGTCCGCCGCACCGAGCGACGGGTGGGCACGGTGCT
>CANJSR010000463.1 GCA_947476855.1 Acetobacteraceae bacterium | reverse complement strand
TGGGTCCCGACCTTCCCCAAGGCGCGGTATCTGTTCGCGAAGACGGAACTCGATTTCTGGCTGGCCGAGAACGCCAAGGCCGAGGTCGCCCCGATCGCCGACAGCGTGGTGCCGATCGTCGAGGCCAAGGCCTGCGACATCATCACCAGCGACTATTCGTTGAACGACCTGGTCAGCGTGTTCCCCTCGCCTGGGCATACGATCGACCATTATGGTGTGAAGGTCGGCAAGTCGGGCGCGGACGCGGTGTTCACCGGCGACCTGATCCACAGCCCGCTGCAGGCGCGCTATCCGGACCTGACGATGCGGGTGGACTACGACCCGGCGCAGGGCGCGGCGTCACGCCGAAAGTTCCTGGAAACCTACTGCGACACGAACACCGTGTGCTGCTTCGCGCATTTCCCGTCCCCGTCCAAGGGCTACGTGAAGCGCTGGGGCGACGGGTTCAAGTGCGAGTATATCGCCTGACCAAAAGGCAAAGGGGCGTCCGCGTGGGCGCCCTTTTGTCGCTTTAACTGGACAGAGGGGCATCGGCTCCCCACATTTACCCCATGGCACTCATTCATGGCATGACCAACCACCGTCGCACCCTCCTCCTCGCCGCGCCCCTCGCGCTTGGGCTTGGGGTCCTGGCCGGGTGCGCCGCCACCGGCCCCTACCCGCCGCCGCCCGCCCCGATCGTGGAAACGCTGCCCAAGCCGCCCGTGTCGGCCGAACCGCTGCGCTGGCGTCCGGGCTACTGGACCTGGTCCGGCACCGGCTACACCTGGACGGGTGGGGAGTACGTCCCGCAGTCCACCGCCGGCACCCATTGGATGCCCGGGCACTGGGTCCAGAGCGGCGGTGCCTATGTGTGGAAGCCCGCGGGCTGGGCGATGTAGCGGCCCTCCGGCGGGGCCTGTTTCCCGCCGGATATGACCCGCGCCCTTGCGACTCAGCCCCGTGGATGTTAGTGCCGTGCGCATTCATAGGGGCAAGCGGATGGCGTCAACCTTCGAGACCGTGGCCGGAATCATCGCGGAAACCTGCGATCTGGAGCGTGATACGATCACGCCCGAGAGCCATGCGATCAACGACCTGGGCATCGACAGCCTGGATTTCCTCGACGTTGCCTTCGCGATCGACAAGTCCTTCGGCATCAAGATGCCGCTGGAACAATGGACCCAGGACGTCAACGAAGGTCGCGCGACCTCCGACGACTACTTCGTCATGAAGAACCTGTGCGCCGCGATCGACAAGCTGGTGGCGGCGAAAACCGCCTAGACCCATGCAACTCGAATACTTCCAGATGGTCGACCGGATCACGCTGCTTGATCCGGAAGCGCGAATCGCGCGCGCCGACTGCCTGGTGCCGGACGCCAGCCCGATCTTCGAGGGTCACTTTCCCGGCTACCCCCTGCTGCCCGGCGTCCTGATGATCGAGACGATGGCGCAGATCGGTGGCTGGCTGGTGCTGGCCACCCTCCGTTTCGCCTCGATGCCCTTCCTGATCCACGTCAAGGAGGCGAAGATGCGGAGCGTCGTCCTCCCCGGCCAGAAGCTGGAGGCCGAGGCGCGCCTGATCCACGACGGATCGGGCTTCGCGGTGGTCGAGGCGTCGATCACCTCGGGTGGCAAGAAGGTCGCGGACACCGAAATCCGCTATCGCGTGGTTCCCTTCCCGAATGAGACACTGCGAGGGCAGATGCTGGAAACAGCCCGCCGCATCGCGGTGCCGGAGGCGTTTTTCCATGCCCAACAGCCGTGACGCGCTGATCACCGGGATCGGCCTGATCTCCTGCCTCGGTGAAGGGGTCGAGGCCCATTGGACCGCGCTGACCAACCCGGACGGATTGCAGCCCATCCTGGAAACCGACGTCCATCCGGGCTTCGCGGTGCATCCGATGACACCGCTGACCCTGGACAGCCAGATACCCAAGCGCGACCAGCGCCAGATGGAGGCGTGGCAGCGCATCGGCGTCTATGCCGCGGGCCTCGCGCTGGATTCCGCAGGGGTCAAGGGCAACACCGACCTGCTCAACCGGATGGAGATGATCGTCGCGGCGGGCGGCGGAGAGCGTGACTACGCCGTCGATATGCAGATTCTGTCGGCGCTGCCCAAGGCCGCCGATCGGGACGCCTACCTGAACGAGCACCTGCTCAGCGATATACGCCCCACGCTGTTCCTGGCGCAGTTGTCCAACCTGCTGGCGGGCAATATCTCGCTCGTGCATGGGGTGATCGGGTCGTCCCGGACCTTCATGGGCGAGGAAGCGGCGGGGACCGACGCGCTGCGGATTGCGGTGAACCGCATCCACTCCGGCCAGGGGGACCTGGCCCTGGTTGGCGGGTCCTACAACGCCCAGCGGCCTGATATTCTTCTGCATTATGAGATGGGCGGGAAGCTCTGGCACAAGGCGTTCGAGGGCGTCTGGGGCCGGCAGTCCGGCGGCGGCGGGATGATCCCGGGCTCCCTGGGCTGCTTTCTCGTGATCGAAAGCCGCGAGCATGCCACCGCGCGCGGGGCCAAGGTGCTGGCCCGCATCGCGGCGGTCGAGACCGATCGCTGCCGGCGTGATCCCGGCCAGGCCACCGCCAATGCGACACGGCAGCTTGCCAAGGTGGCCCCCGATCTGGATCGCGCGACGGCGGCCGTGATCTCGGGCGCCAGCGGCGTCGCCGCGGCGACCGTTGAGGAACGGGCGTTCCTGGACTCTCTGGGCTTGCCGGTCCGGGGCCTTGCGACGGCCATCGGGCACGGGATGGAACCGGCCTTCATCGCCCATGTTGCCCTGGCCGCCGCCGCGCTGGACCAGGGCCGGTTGTTCGACCCGCTGGAATCCGCCGAGACCCCGATGGCCGGCCCGCTGCGCCAGGCGCTGGTGACATCCTGGGGCCATTGGCGCGGTGAGGCGATGGCGCTGGTGACCGGGGCCTGATGGAAGCGCCACGGCACCGGACCCCGGGCCGTTTCGTCGATTGCCTCAACCCGGCGGCCTGGGGTATGCAGGAACGAATGCTGAACACAACACCCCCTCCCCCCTTGAGGGGGAGGGTTGGGGTGGGGGGTCATCGCGGCACGGACTGGGGGGTTCAACCCCTTACCCCAACCTTGGTCCGCTTCGCGGCCCAAGCCCACAAGGGGGGAGGGGGCGCGACACAAGTTTCCGCATGGTCCTACCCCATGTCCGGTGAGCCCAACGCCCCCTCCCCCCTTGAGGGGGAGGGCCGGGGTGGGGGGTCCTCCCGGCACGGACTGGGGGGTTCAACCCCTCACCCCGACCCTCTCCCACAGGGGGAGAGGGAGCAGGACACGATTTTCCACACGGTCCTACCCCATGTCCGGTGAGGATCAGGCAGACCAAACGTCCCGAACCGACCGGGGACAGGAGACCGCATGACGAAGAACACGGATCATCTGGGTCGTCCCATCGTCGTGGTGACGGGCATCGGCGTGCTGACGTCCCTCGGCCAAGGCAAGGAAGCCAACTGGACCGCGCTGACCAGCGGCGTCTCCGGCATCCACCGCATCACCCGCTTCCCCACCGCCGGCATGCGGACCACCATTGCCGCCACCGTCGATTTCGTCTCGGTGGATGACATGTCCGCCCCGGCCCTCTCGGAACGCCTCGCCGACCTGGTCATCCAGGAAGCGATCTCGGAATCGGGCATCGGCACCCAGGGCGACTTCCCCGGCCCCCTGTTCCTCGCACTGCCCCCGGTCGAGATGGAATGGCCGCAGCGCCAAGCGCTCGCCGCCGCATCCGGCGCAAATGAGACGGTGGCCTACGACGATCTGCTCCGCGCCGCCGGCACCGGCCAGTTCGGCGCCTATTACGAACGCTTCCTGTTCGGCTCGGTTGCCGAACATCTGGCCGA
>CANJSR010000462.1 GCA_947476855.1 Acetobacteraceae bacterium | reverse complement strand
GCCCTGCACCGAGGCGTTCATCGGCATGTAGCCGATGTTGTTCTCGTTCAGCCGGAGCTTGAGCTTGTCGCCGAGCGGCATGGCGTGGAACCGTTTCGAGGCCGCGAAGGCCCGGTCGATCAGGTCCTGGGGAACGCCGTGATTGGCGGCGTACAGGAACCCCACGTTCTCACACGCGTGACGAAGCTGTTCCGCCAGCCGATCGAGCGCGCCGGGTTCGCCGGCGAAGTAGGGACCGAAATCGATCACGGGGATCAGCCGTGAGATTTCCGTAACGTCCTTGACCGCATGCTGCTTGAACAGGTGCATCCTCGCCCCCTCGGTCGGCAAGGGGGCATCCTATGCCAGTTCGCCGCAAAGCGGAACTGCCGGGTCAGGCGGCTTCGATCACCGAGACGGCGGGGGTGAAGAAATACCCGCCATAGCGGACGGTCTTGATGAAGGTCGGGTTCTTCAGGTTCGGCTCGATCTTCCGGCGCAGGCGGCTGATCTGGACGTCCACGCTGCGGTCGAACACGGCCGCGGCCCGCCCGTGCAGCATGTCCAGCAGGCTGTCCCGCGACAGGACCTTCTGCGGGTTCTGGCAGAAGATCGCCAGGATGTTGAACTCCCCACTGGTCAGCGGCATCGGGATGCCCGACGGGTCGAGCAACTGCCGGCGGGCCATGTCGAGCCTCCATCCCTCGAACTGGAGGGTCTTGGGCGGCTGGCGGGTGTTGTCGTTCTGCGCGGTGGCCCGCCGCAGCACGGCGCGGACCCGGGCCACAAGCTCCCGCGGGCTGAAGGGCTTGGGCAAATAGTCGTCGGCGCCGATCTCCAGCCCCACGATCCGGTCGGTTTCGGCGGCCCGGGCGGTGACCATGATGATCGGCACGGCCGACTGGTTGCGCAGGCGCCGGCAGATGCTGAGGCCGTCTTCCCCGGGCAACCCGACGTCCAGAATGACCAGGTCGATCTTGCTGATTGACAGCACCCGGTCCAGGTCGCGCCCGCTGCGAGCGGCGGTCACGACGAAGCCGTGCTCGGTCATGCACTGGACCATCGTCTGGCTGATGTCCGGGTCATCCTCGACAACGGCGATGTGTATGGCTTGATCCATGTCGGAACCTCTCTGTCGGGGACATTGACACTTTGGCATCGTCTGTAACAAGCGCGACGACGCCGGGGTGACCATTTGAAATCCGACAGCAACATCTCGTAACCGAAACACGAGGAAATCCGCGACCCGCCAGGTGCGACGGTATCAGGCCCCGATCCGCACGTTCTCCCCTCCCTGCCCGCCGATGTGATTCCGTAGCGCGGCCAGCAGGGCCACGATCGAGGGCGTGGCCCGGGGCGGGCGTCCGGCCGCCGCCCGTTCCGGGGTCTGGAGGAACCACCGCACCGGCCGCAGGTTCGGGTCGGCGGGCTGGATCGTGAAGGGCCCCGCCTCGGTGGTCAGGATCACGGCATCATCGGACACCGTGACCCGCGCCTCCACGGCCCAGAGCACGAGGCAGTCACGCAGCAGCGCACGCAGTTCGGCCAGGGAGGTCATGCGGGGAGGATTGCCCCCCCGCCCCTACAGACGGACACCCGTGAACATCTCCTCGGCCACCTTGCGGTGCTGCCACTTCCCGTCGGCCAGGCTGCCCTTGTAGACCCCGCCTTCGACCACGACCTTGCCGCGCAGCACGGTCAGGCAGGGCCAGGCGTTCATCTTGCGGCCTTCCCAGGGGGAGTAGTCGGCCTCGTGCAATTCCGACGCCTTGACCACGCGTTGGTCGGCCGGGTCCAGCACCACGATGTCCGCGTCCGACCCCGCCGCCAGGATGCCCTTGCGCGGATACAGCCCCATTATCTTCGCCGCATTGGTCGAGACCAGGTCGACGAACTGGTTCAGCGAGTAGCCGCGATTGCCGACCATCTCGGTGTACATCAGGGACACCCGCGGCTCGACGCCCGCGTTGCCGCCGGTCGTGTCGTCGATCCGCGCGCCCTGGAGCTTCTGGGCGAGGGTGCAACAGATCTCATCCGTGGCGACGCAGTTGATCGCGCCGTTCAAGGTGCCCTGCCACAAGGCGGCCTGGTCCTCGGGCGACTTCAGGGAAGGGTAGGTGTGGAACATCTGTCCGCCCGGACGTTTGTAGTCCTCCGACGTATACATCATGTACTGGTGCAGGGACTCGCCGTAGATCGGCACGCCGCGCGACCGGGCCTCATGAATGGCCGACACGCCGGACGCGGCCGAGACGTGCATCATGTACAGCGCCGTGCCCTGGACCTTCTCCGCCAGCCGGATGACGCGGCGGAAGGAGATGTCCTCGGACAGGGTGTTGTGGACCTCGGCCATGTTCTCGAAGGCGGTGCGGCCCTCGCGGATCAGTTTGTCATACATGTGCATGACAATGTCGTTGTCCTCGGAATGGATCACGCCCATCCCGCGATTGGCGGCCAGGACCTGGAAGATTTCCCAGATGTCGCCGAAATCGACCATCCGGCCCTTGCGGCTGGGGGTAATGTCGGTGGTGAAGATCTTCACCGTCGAATGGCCGGCCTGGATGGCTTCGGCGATCTGCCCTGGCAGGTCCAACGGCAGGGAGCCTTCGACCATGATGTGCTGGGCATAGTCGCAGCCGCAATGGCCGGCCCAGTCGAGCTCCCGGTTCTCGATCGCCGCCTGCACCGTCGCGCCCTGGCTGGCGCGGGTGAAGTCGATCATCGTGGTCGTGCCGCCATGCACCGCGGCGAGCGAGACGACATCCGGCGGGGCGGTCAGGCCGGCCGAACCATCCGGGTTCGGCAGATGCCACTTGCAGTGGACATGCGGGTCGATGCCGCCGGGGATGACGATCTTGCCGGTGGCGTCGATCAGGCGCGCGCCTTCCGGGATCGGGAGTGCGCCGGAGGGGACGATGGCAGCGATCGTTTCCCCCTTGACGAAGATATCGTAGGCCCCGACGCCCTGCGGCGTTACCACCGTGTCGCCGCGAATGACCAGGCTGACCATGCGTTCTGTCCCCCGTGTTTGCGGGGCTGATCGTTCTCCTAATTCGCCGCCGCGGCAAGGGCATGTGGCGTTTTTTTCGGCCGAGGCGATGGGTCGATTCCGCGGAGACCTGCCCCGTGGTGACAGATTGGGCAGTGGGGCGGTCCGATCGGCTGGCGCCGGCCCCGGAGCGCGGATGCGTCCACGGTGCATGGGGTCTTGCGGAGGTCATTTTCCGTGAGGATGCGCAACGGCCCGTGCTTGCGGGGGTCCCAAACCAGATGCTCGGCCCGCAGGCGGCGCCCCGGCCGGTCGAAGGGCTCGGTCACGGTGCATGGGGTCTTCCGGGGGGCATTTTTTTCCGCCGCCGCCGCCGCGTCCCGTTCGGCCCGCCAGCGCTCGAACAGAGCCTGTGCCGTCGCCTCCACCATCGCGCGCAGGGCGGGGTCCGCCGCGCCGTCCGGAAACGGAGGCAGTGCGGCCAGCAGCGCATCCCATTCCGGCCATTCGCCGCCATGGGCCAGTTGTTCCATCACGCGTCCCCGGCGGAGCAGGTGGTTGATGCCTTGCTCGAACGGATCGGGCGGGCGGGCGGCGCGGAAGCCATGGATGGTGTGGGTGTCGCGCAGACGCTGGCGCCCGGCCGCGGTCCGAGGGCCGGTCGCGGCGCCGCCATGCATGCGGCAGCGGCCGTTGGTCATGGCGGGGGACCGGCAGGGGAGACCCATGCGGGTGCGGCAGGCGGCACCACACCGCGGGGCGCGGTTGGGGTCGCCGCGCGGGTTGCCGTTCCGGAGAGGACCTGGGCCGTTGTTCATTATTTGTTCTTATCGGACAGGCTGGGGGTGTGGCAATGTCTTTCCTGATTACGCATAAACCTCAGCCAATTTGAGCAACCGATAAGGCATTGGTGTTGTTCGGACACT
>CANJSR010000461.1 GCA_947476855.1 Acetobacteraceae bacterium | reverse complement strand
GCGAATGCGGCGCGCGCCAGATCCCGAACTGTGAGGTCGTGCAATACGCCCAGTCCACGCCTTGCACCCGCTCGATCATCTATACGCGCGGCTGACCGGAGGAGAGACGTCATGAGCTACAACAAACCGCTGCCGCGCCCCGACACGACCAATGGCCCGTTCTGGGCTGGCGCGAAGCAGGGCAAGCTGATGCTGCAATATTGCAAGGCCTGCGGCGACACGCGCTTTCCGCCGTCCCATATCTGCCCGAAATGCCTGAGCTCGGACCAGGACTGGAAGGAAGCCTCGGGCAAGGGGACGCTGCAATCCTGGATCGAGATGCACCGCGCCTACTGGGATGGCTACAAGGGCGAAATCCCCTACCGCGTCGCCCTGATCCAGTTGGAGGAAGGGCCGGTCGTGGTCAGCAACATCGACAACAACTCCGACAACCTCCGCCTTGGCCAGCCGGTGACGGTGGTGTTCGACGCGGTGACCGATGACGTGACGATTCCAAAATTCACGCTGGTCTGAACCGGCGGAACAATAAAAATACCAGGGAGTGAAACAATGAGTGTCCTGACATCCGTCAAGGCGGGAGCAGCGGCATTGGCGCTTATGGCGCTGGCCGCCGCCCCCGCGGAGGCGCAGCCGCAAAAAACCCTCAAGGTCGTCGTGCACGCCGACCTGAAGGTCCTCGATGTCACCGCGAACACGACCTACATCACCAACCGCTACGGCTATCAGGTTTATGACACGCTGTTCGCGCTCAACAGCAAGTACGAACCCCAGCCGCAGATGGTCGATACCTGGTCGGTCACGCCCGACCAACTGAGCTGGACGTTCAAGCTCCGCCCCGGCCTGGTGTTCCATGACGGGCAGAAGGTCACCAGCGCGGACGTCATTGCCTCCATCAAGCGCTGGATGATCCGGGACTCGATGGGCGTGAACCTCGCCCCCGCGGTCGCCTCGTTCGAGGCGGTGGACGCTGACACCTTCCGCATCCTCCTGAAGGAACCGTTTCCGCTGATCCTGGACGCCCTCGGCAAGCCCGGAACGCCGGCCTATATCATCCCTGAACGTATCGTCAGCGTGCCGACGACCGAGATGATCACCGCCTCGATCGGATCCGGCCCGTTCATCATGAAGCGGGATGAATGGCGCCCTGGGCATCGTGTCGTCTATGTGAAGAACCCCGCCTATGTGCCGCGCAAGGAGGCCCCCGACTACCTGTCGGGCGGCAAGGTCGTGCATCTGGATCGGGTGGAGTGGCTGTACATCCCCGACCAGAACACCGCCCTGAACGCCTTCCTCGGTGGTGAGGTCGATTTCTACGAGCTCCCGCCGCTCGACTTCATCACGATGCTGAAGGCGAACCCGGACATCCGCACGCTGGTCGTCGATCCGCTGGGTGTGTCGCAACACATTCGTCCCAACAGCCTGTATCCGCCCTTCGACAACTACAAGGCGCGCCAGGCGCTGCTGTACCTCGCCAGCCAGGAGGAGTACAACCAGGCGGTCGTCGGCAACCCCGACCTGTACATGAAATTCTGCGGCACGTTCTTCATGTGCGGGTCGGAGAACGAAACCGACGCCGGCGCGGTCCGCAAGCCCGATCTGGCCAAGGCCAGGGCCCTGCTGGCGGAGGCCGGCTACAAGGGCGAGCCGATCGTCGTGCTGCAACCGACCGACCGGCCGCAATACCTCGCCACGACGATGGTCATGGTGGAAAAGCTGCGGGAAATCGGGGTGAAGGTCGACCTCCAGGCCGCGGACTGGAGCACGATTTCCATTCGCCGCGCGCGGAAGGACGCGCCGGAGAAGGGCGGTTGGAACATCTTTGTGACCGGGCATGGCGGCACGGATGCGACGACGCCGATCTCCAATTTCTGGATCGGCTCGGGCTGCGGCAAGGGCAATGCCGGCTGGCCCTGCGATCCGAAATTGCAGGACCTGATCGCCGCCTGGGGGCGGGAGCCGGATCGCGCCAAGCGGAAGGCGATGATGCCGGCGATCCAGATGCAGGCTTATGAATCCGTGCCGTATATCTCGACCGGGCAGTTCGTCCAGCCGGTGGCGTTCCGCAAGAATGTCACGGGCGTGCTGGCCGCGGGCATGCCGGTCTATTGGAACATCGACAAGAAGTAACGGGAGTATTGGTGATGCGTTGGTTGCGTGGCCTTGGTGCCGCTTCATTCGGTGCCGCCCTTCTGGGCATGGCGGCGTTCGCCCCGCCCGTGGCGGCACAGCCGCAAAAGACCTTGCGGGCGGTGGTGCATGCCGACCTGAAGGTGCTCGATCCGACCTGGACGACGATCTACATCACCAACCGCTACGGCTACCTGATCTACGACACGTTGTTTTCCTTCAACGCGAAGTATGAACCCAAGCCGCAGATGGTCGATACCTGGACCTCCAGCGACGACAAGCTGACCTGGACCTTCACGCTGCGCCCGGGTCTCGCGTTCCACGATGGCGCGCCGGTGACCTCGGCCGACGTGGTGGCCTCGCTCAAGCGCTGGATGGCCAAGATTTCCAGCGGCCAGAACCTCGCGAAATTCACCCAAACCGTTGAAGCCGTTGATCCGAAGACTTTCCGCCTTGTCCTGAAGGAACCCTTCGGGATGGTGCTGGACGCGCTGGGCAATCCCGGCACCGCCTTCATCATGCCGGAACGTTTCGCCGGCCAGCCGTTGAATGAGCAGATCACCGGCTCGATCGGGTCCGGCCCCTTCATGATGGTGCGCGACCAGTGGCGCCCGGGCAACAAGGCGGTCTTCGTCCGCAATCCGAACTACCAGCCGCGCGCGGAACCGCCGGATTTCCTGTCGGGCGGGAAGATCCCCAAGCTCGACCGGATCGAGTGGATGTATATCCCCGACGCCAACACGACACTCAGCGCGATGATGAACGGGGAAATCGACTATTTCGAGGCCCCGCCGCTCGATTTCATCCGCCTGCTCAAGGACAATCCCGACATCGTCGTCAAGAACATCGACAAATTGGGCGTGCAGGGCATCATCCGGCCGAACAGTTCCTTCCCGCCGTTCAACAACTACAAGGCCCGCCAGGCGATCCTGCATCTGATCGACCAGGAGGAGTACATGCAGGCGGCGGTCGGCGATCCGTCGCTGTCGATGAAGTTCTGCGGCGCGTTCTTCCTGTGCAACTCGGCGAACGAAACCGAGGTCGGCGCGGTCCGCAAGCCCGACATCGCCAAGGCGAAGGCCCTGCTCAAGGAAGCCGGCTACAACGGCGAGAAGATCATCCTGCTGAACCCGACCGACCGGCCGCAGTACAGCGCCGGGATCATGGTGCTGGCGGAATCGCTCAAGCGCGCGGGCGTCGCGGTGGAAATGCAGGCCTCGGACTGGAGCACGATCTCGGTCCGTCGTGCCCGCAAGGACCCGCCGGACAAGGGCGGCTGGCATCTGTTCATCACCACTCATGGTGGCCCCGATCCCTCGGTGCCGAGCACGAACGGGTGGTTCAACTCGCGGTGTGACAAGGCGAACGCGGGCTGGGCCTGTGATGAGACGCTGGAGGGCCTGGTGGATACGTGGTCGCGTGAACTCGACCCGACGAAGCGGCGCGGGCTGATCGACCAGATCCAGCTTCGGGCCTATGAGTCGCTGCCCTACGTGCCCTTCGGCCAGTTCTTCCAGCCGATCGCCTTCCGCAAGAACGTGACCGGCGTGCTGGAATCGGGCGTGCCCGTCTACTGGAATATCGAGAAGAAATGATCGGCTACATCATCCGCCGCATCCTGATGACGATCCCGGTCATGCTGACCGTGGCCGTGGTCGTCTTCCTGCTGCTGCATCTCAGTCCGGGTGACCCCGCGGCGATCATCGCCGGCGATCACGCGACGACCGAGGATATCGAGCGTATCCGCGTCAGCCTGGGCTTCGACAAGCCCCTGCTGACGCAG
>CANJSR010000460.1 GCA_947476855.1 Acetobacteraceae bacterium | reverse complement strand
CGGGGGCGGGACGCCAGTCTCGTCCCGGCGTCGTTGGACCCGACCCCGTCAACGCGGCGCGTGGTCAGGTCCGTGCGGCTCTGATGTCGCTGAAACTCCGGTGATCGCCGTCCAGCAGCGCCGTCTTCCCGGTCAGCTCCTCCCAGCGCTGCACGCCGACGTCGCAATACGCCGGGTCAATCTCCATCGCCAGGCACCGGCGTCCGGTCATCTCGGCGGCAATGAGCGTGGTGCCACTGCCGGCAAACGGTTCATAGATCGCATCGCCAGGGGCGCTGTTGTTGAGGATCGGTCGGCGCATGCATTCCACGGGTTTCTGAGTCCCGTGCACGGTCTCGGGATCCTCGGTCTCATCGCCGCGTGTGGCGATCGACCACAGTGTCGTTTGATCGCGGGCGCCCTGCCAATGGCCGGTCTTGCCTTCACGCACGGCGTAGAAACACGGCTCATGCTGCCAGTGATAATCGCCCCGGCCCAGCACCAGCCGGGATTTCGCCCAGACGATTTGTGAGCGGATGGTGAAGCCGGCGGCTTCCAGGCTTTCCGCCACGATCCGCGTGTAGCGCCCGGCGTGCCAGACATAGGCGACGTCGCCGGGGAACAACGCCCATGCTTCCCGCCAGTCGGCGCGGTGATCATTGCTGACGGCACCGGTTCGTTCGGTTGCCGAGACGCCCGCGCGGTTGCGCCAAGCCGGATCGTAATTCACGCCGTACGGTGGATCGCTGGCAAGAAGGTGTGGTCGGGCACCATCCAGTAATCGCTCGACATCGGTCGCGGACGTTGCATCACCACACAGCAACCGATGCTCGCCCATGATCCAGAGATCACCGGGCCGAGTGATCGGTTCGGCCGGGGGTTCCGGCGCCAGGTCATCGGCGGCCTCTTCGTCCACCTGCCCATCACCGCCGGCCATCATGGCCGCGAGGTCGGTCTGGCTGAAGCCGACGAGGTTCATGTCGAATCCGATGGCTTTCAGGTCGAGCAATTCCGTCCGCAGCATCGCCGCGTCCCAGCCCGCGTTGAGCGCGATCTGATTGTCCGCCAGCCGGAACGCCCGCGCCTGCGCCTCGGTCAGATGACCCAGCCGGATCGTTGGAGCCGCTTCTAGCCCCAACTTCCTGGCTGCCAGAACCCGGCCATGTCCGGCGATCAGCATGCCAGCCTCGTCGACCAACACCGGATTGACGAAGCCGAATTCAACCATCGACGCCGCGATCTGCGCGACCTGCTGGTCGGAATGGGTGCGCGCGTTCGCCGCATATGGCAGTAGTTCCGCTAGCGGAACCGTCTCGACGCTTAGATTAGGCTGCATCAGCAACCTCCTTTCGCGCCCGTTCGGCCGCCACATCGTCGTAGCCCCGGCCTTCATCTGCCAGCATCACCGGCACGTCCGGATGCAGCATCCGCCAGCGCGCGATCGTCAGATCGACATATTCCGATGCCAGTTCGATTGCGCGCACGCGACGGCCTGCCCGTTGACCCGCCAGAATTGTGGTGCCGGATCCGGAGAACGGTTCGCATACGATATCGCCGGCGTCGGTGTAGGTCTGAATCAGGAACTCCGGCAGCTTCACCGGGAACACCGCAGGGTGCTCGGTCTCGATGCCCCGCGCCTTATGCCGGGTGATGCGGATGACGTTGTCTGGAATGCGCATATCCTGCACCCCCTGTCCGGCGTGAGTCCACTCGCCGACCGTCCCATCCTTGCCGCGCAAGCCACCCTTTTCGCTGTTGACGTGACCGGCCCAGCGGCAGGGGACGATCTTGTTCGCCTGTCGAGCAGCGCGGTTGAAGTGGAAAATGAACTCGAACGAGGGGGCCAGCCGACCGTTCCAATCGCCTGGGAGGCCCGGGCCTTGGTCCCAGACCGCCAATCCGAACCGACGCCATCCCTCGCCGCGCATCCAGTCTAGCCAGCCTTGCCAATAGGGCTGCCATTCGCCGTCGCGATGGATCATGCCGAGGTTCACCAACACCTGGCCATCGTTGGTCATGACATCACCGATGCCGCTGAACACGCCACGCATCAGCACGTCCCAATCGCCGATGCCACCTGTGGTGTAGTTCCGCTGGTTCCCGTAGGGCGGGCTGGTGAACAGCAACGCCGCCCGGTCGTCGCCCATCAGGCGGCTCACGGCTGCGGCGTCAGTGGAGTCCCCGCAGAGCAGGCGATGCTCGCCAAGCAGCCAAAGATCGCCAGGGCGCGTCACCGCGGCACGCGGTGGTTCCGGATCGGCGTCCGCCGGATCGTCCGCGTCGGGTTCCTCGCCATCCGGTCCGACGGGCGCCGTATCGGTCGTCACCGGCGTCATGAGATCGGCGATCTCGGCGTCGCTGAACCCGGTCAGCGCCAGGTCGAAGCCCATCGCCTGGAGGTCGCCCAGCTCAAGCGCCAGCGTCTCGGTGTCCCAGCCGGCGTTCAGCGCCAGCTTGTTGTCAGCGAGCAGATAGGTCCGGATTTGTGCCTCGGACCAGCCGCGCGCCACCATGACAGGCACGTCGTCCAGCCCGAGCTTCTGCGCGGCCAGTACCCTGCCGTGGCCCGCGATGATGGTGCCGGTCTCGTCGGCCAGCACCGGGTTGGTGAAGCCGAACTCCTGGATGCTGGCCGCGATCTGGGCAATCTGATCATCGCTGTGCGTGCGCGCATTCCGCTCATAGGGTGCCAGACGCGCGAGAGGCCAGCGTTCCGTCTTGTCCGCTGGCCAGCCGGTATTCGCGGGTTTGGCGGTCATTGGGGGCCTTTTCGGGGGGAAGTGGCCTGTTTTCCCCGGAATTCGGGGCTATTTGGGGGGTATTGCGCAGCTGATTTGTCTCGCGGTGCGAGAATGGCCGTGGCCGCCGAAACCGCAAACCATTGATTCAATGGCAGTCCGATCTTCGCGGCCGCACCCACCCCCCGCTCGCAATATCGCGGGATTCAACGCGAAAGCCCTGCACGGTTCTCACCCCTTGAGACGCCAGACTTTCGATCCCCCATCCCCCCTCGAGGGGTCAGGCGGGTCCGGCGCGCCAGGGATGGGCCGGGTCGCGTGGCATGCCCGTCGCGTCGCACCCAGACAGCCGGATACGCGCGTCAGGACGGCCCGGCCGTCCGAAACCGCCGTCTCGCAGCGCGGTCTTCATCGAATGGCACGACGAGCACAGCGCCTGCACGTTCGCTGGGTCGAAGTCAGCCCCACCACGACGGCGCGGCACAATGTGATCGACGTTTGTAGCGACAATGCCACAGCCCGGGATTTCGCAAAGCGGCCGCGACCGCAGCACCGACGCCCGGAAGCGCCGCCATGCGGCACTCTGGTAGAACCGATCGCCTGGCATGGACGGGCTCCAGTGCAAACAAGAACGGCGCCGTCCCGAGGGAGGCGCCGCGCTTCAGTCCCAATCCGACTGAGTATCCAAGTGCTATCAGATATGGATTCCACGGGTCAACCGGGTTTCTGTGTCGATCGCCAAGAATTTTTTGGGAGCAGCGATCCATCAAACGGTGCTGATGTTTGCTACGTCTTTTGGTCTATTCCCACTCCGCGCCGCGCCATTCCTATCCAAACCGTAGTGAAAGACCAGCACGCCCAGTGCTGCCATGAGAATCCCCTGCGCCTGGGCATGCCCAACAGACCTCCCACCCCAGCCCTGCCGCAACGCCCACTCGCGGATGGAAGCCTCACAGCCCACGACGTGCCACACACAAGACCCGGCCGCGCTGTTCACCCCACCCAGCGCGTCCATCGCCTCGGCTACCTTGCGGCGGGCGGTGGCGGCCCGTTCGGTGAGTGTCGTGCCTGTCGCGGAAGGGATGCGTAGCAACGGGGTGATCCGCACCGTGTCCATGGCAGCGGCCCGGAACTGCATCATGAACATGTCGCCCGCATCGTGCATCTCGCCGGTGATGGTGCCGTTGGCCTCGAGCCT
>CANJSR010000459.1 GCA_947476855.1 Acetobacteraceae bacterium | reverse complement strand
TGGCCATCCTGTTCATGCCGACCCGCGGCTGGCGGCTGCTGATCACGCGGCGGCCCAAGATCCAACTCACACGCTCGGTGATCCAGTTCGTCTCCAACCTCAGCTTCACCGCCGGGATCGCCTACCAGCCGGTGGCGGATGCCGCCGCCATCAGCATGACCGGTCCGCTGATCGTGGCGCTGCTGGCCTGGCCAATGCTGGGGGAGCGGACGGGCCTGCTCCAGGCCTGCGCCATCATGCTCGGCTTTGTGGGCGTGCTGTTCGTGGTCCGGCCGGGCGGGGACGTGTTCCATCCCTCGGCCCTGTTCATCCTGGGCAGCGCGCTCTGCTACGCGCTGTACCAGATCTTCACGCGCATGGTCGCCAATACCGACCCGCCGGAGACCACGACGTTCTACAGCAGCCTGTTCGGCGCGATCGGGATGCTGGTGATCCTGCCGTTCATCTGGGTGACGCCGGTGTCGGTGCGCGATGTGATCTATTTCTGCAGCCTGGGCGTGCTGGGCGGCGCCGGCCACTATCTGATCGTGCGGGCGCTGGCCTGGGCGCCGGCCAACATCATCTCTCCGTTCCAGTATTTCCAACTGATCGGGTCGGTGACAGTCGGTTATCTGATGTTCTCACAACTGCCGGATGCAATGACCTGGCTGGGAGCGTCGATCATCGTCGCGGCGGGCCTGCTGCTGGGATACAGCCAGACCCGCCGTCGCTGATCGATCAGGTATTGGTGCCCGGCAGGCCGCGGGGGAACAGGTTGGCGGCGAGCAATCCGCCATCCACGTCCAGCGTCGTGCCGGTGATGTAGCGTGCCAGATCCGAGGACAGGAACAACGCCGCCTTGCCGATGTCGTCGGGCAGGCCGCGCTGGCGCATGGGCAGCAGGCTGCCAGCGTAACCCTCCTGCCGCTGCGGCGTGTCGAACAGGCGCGGGGTCACGATATGGCCGGGGGCGATCGCGTTGACTCGGATGCTGTGGCGCGCCCATTCGACCGACATGGTCTGCACCAGGCTGATTACGCCGGCCTTGGCCGCGCCATAGACGCCGCGCATCGGGCTGGAGCGCTGGCCGTCCACCGAGGCGATCCCGACGATGGAGCCGCCCTGCCCGTCCGCGATCATGACCTTGGCGACTTCCTGGCAGGCCAGGAAGAAATAGCGCAGGTTCAACGCGATCTGCTGGTCGAAGACGGCGGGCGTGGTGTCCAGAACGGAGCCCCAGGCGGCCGCGCCGACGATCGAGACCATGACATCGAGGCCGCCGAGCTTCTCCCGCGCCTCCTGGACGATGCGGGGCACCTGGGCATCATCCAGCACGTCGCCAACGACCACATGCCCCTGGCGGCCGAGCGCGGTGACGGCGGCGGCGACCTTTTCGGCGCGGTCGGCGGCGAGGTCGACGAGGGCGACGTCACAGCCGGCGCGGCCGAGGAAATGGGCGGAGGATTCCCCCATGCCCTGGCCGCCGCCGATGATCAGGGCCTTCTTGCCCTGGAGGCCGAAGAGGGAGGTTTCGTCTGCCATGTTGGGTTTCCTCGGTGGTCTTTCCCAACCGATAGCACCGGCCTGCGCCAACCGCGAGAGCAGCCCGCCCTCAGGACGGCAGGATGATCTCCACCCGGCGGTTCATCCGCTCCCGCTGATCGGGGCCGGTCGGGACCAGCAGCCTTGAGTCGCCCTGGCCCGAGGCAGCGATCGAACCCGCGGGCACGCCTTTCCGCACCAGTTCGACGGAGACGGCCATCGCCCGCTCCCGGCTGATCTCCGCCGCGCGCTGCGTCGAGGGGGCGGTGTCGCTGTAGCCCCGGACCTCGATCCGCCCTGTGCCGGATCGCTGTTTCCAAAGCCGGATCGCCGTCGCGATGGTTTCCTTGGACTGGTCCGAAAGATCGGCGCGATCCCATTCGAAGAAGACCAGGAAGCTCTTTCGGTCCTCATCGCGCGGACGAGGTGGCGGCGCGCCGATGAGCAGCGGCCGGCGGGCCGCTGGCGAACGAGGCGGAGGCGGGGCCGCCCCATCGCCTCGCATGGCGGCGTTCAGCGGCGGCATCAGGTATTGCGCCACCAGCACGCCCACGCCAGCGACCGCCAGCAGGCCGCCGACCCAGGCCAGGAACTGCCCCTGGTGCGGCAGGAAGCCCGTCGCGCCCATCAGAACCCCGGCCACGATCATCAACCCGGCGGCGACCAGCGCCCGTCCGACCCAGTGACCGGACGGATGGGCTTGCAGGAGCGACTGAAACCATTCCCCCGGCCCGCCAGAGGACGGATGCGGCGGACCATCGCCCCGCGGCGCATCCCCCGCCGGCGCGTCGTTCCGTGGCGGGGGCCTTCGTTCCCGGTAGAGCGTCCGGCGCATGTCCTCGGCCAGCCTGGCGACATGGCGGGCGACTTTCTCGCTGATGACGTCGGCGTGGCGCAGGTCGCGGAAATCCGCCCATTGGCGCGTCTTCAGCAAGGGCAGGATTTCGGGATCATGGACATCCCCGGCGCGGATCGATTCGAAGTCGGAGATGTCTTGATAGTAAATCGGAAAGACAAGATCGTTACGACCGAGCGCACGCTGCCGCTCCAGGAACAGGCGGAGTTCGGTGCAGCACCACTCGCTTTGAAGATACCCAGGCGTTATGATCGGGATCAGGAACGATGCGTCGTCGATCGCCTCCCGGATGCTTTGCTCCCAGTCCATGCCAGGGGAAATCGCCGCCGCGTCCTGGAACAGCTGTACCACCGGGGACCGTCCGATCGCCTGCTGCAACTCCCCTGCCAGCAGCGCGCGCAGCTTGCTCAGGCGTCCATGGGAATGCTGGTCATCCAGGGTCGAGTAGCTCCAGAATCCCGTGGGTTTGAGCGGTGTGGACAAGGAGGGCTCCGTCCTCGGATGTTCAGTACGTTAGAGGACCGTCCGCGGCGAAGCAAACCGCCACACCGTCGCACTGGCATTCCAACCCAAAGGCGCGTTAGGCTCCTCTCAAACAACCACCAGGAGGAGCAAGCCATGAGCCAGGCCACCATCAACCCGGAAAACCTGTGGCGTCTCGAAACCCCAGGCCATACCGGTTGGCAGCGCACCGCGCGCGTCGGCGACCCGAAGAAGTACTTCATGGTCTCGACCGACAGCCACGCCAACGAACCCGCCGACCTGTGGGTCAAGCGCCTGCCCGTCGAGTATCGCGACCGCGCGCCTCGTATCATCACGGATGAAAAGGGTGTGCAGTGGCGCTACACTGAAGGCTATCGCCCCGACCGCGTCCGCGTGATGTCGTTCGAGGGTGAGGACTGGCTGCGCGCGCAATCCGGCGCAGTCGTGGAAGACCGCATCCGCGACAACCGCGGCGACGGCGTCGATGTCGAGATCATCTTCCCGAACAAGGGCCTGGCCATGTGGGCCACGCCGGACCCGGTGTTCTCCATGGCGCAATGCCGCGTCTGGAACGACTGGGCGTGGGAGCAGTTCGGCTCACACCCCGACTCCATGCTGCCCGTCGCGGCGCTGGCCACCGGCGACCTCGAAGGCGCGATGAAGGAGATCGAGCGCGTCGCCAAGCTGGGCTACCGCGCGCTCACCCTGCCCTGCAAGCCGATCTGGGGTGCGCATGACGTCGATCACGTCAACTACAACCTGCCGCATTTCGACCCGATGTGGCGCCTGATCGAGGAATGCGACCTGCCGATGACGTTCCACGTCTCGACCGGCCGCGACCCCCGCGCGTCCCGCGGCAATGGCGGGGCGGTGATCAACTACGTCACCCATTCCTTGTCCCCGACGATCGAGCCGGTGGCAAACCTGTGTGCCTCGGGCGTGCTGGAACGCTTCAAGGGCCTGCGCTTCGCCACGATCGAGGCCGGCATCGGCTGGGTGCCCTGGCTGCTCGATGCGATGGATGAGGCCTATCGCAAGCACCACATGTGGGTGCGTCCGAAGCTGCAGGGCCTGCCGTCCGACTACTAC
>CANJSR010000458.1 GCA_947476855.1 Acetobacteraceae bacterium | reverse complement strand
GATCTTCATCATCGTCGCCTTCAGATGCACCGAGAACAGGATGCCCTGCTTCTTCGCGTCGGCGATCTGTTCGGCGTAGAAGGCGCGCAACGCCTTGCGGCTCATGACCGAGGCGTCAATGATTTCGTCGGCCTTCAGCGGCGTCTTCGCCTTTAGCACGGTGACGGTGCCGTCCTTGCCGACCAGCTCGATCCGGGCGTTGCCGGACGCGGCGACGGTCGTTGCGACCTCCGACCCGTAGAAATCACCGCCGGACATGTAGGCGACGTGGGATTTGGAATCGGGGCTCCAGACGCCCATCTTGTGCGGATTGTTGCGCGCATACTGCTTCACGGCCCCCGCGGCTCGGCGGTCGGAATTACCCTCTCGCAGCACGGGGTTCACGGCGCTGCCGAGGACCTTGCCATAGCGGGCGCGGATTTCCTTGTCGGCCGGCGTCGCGTCGCTGTCCGGATAATCCGGCACCTTGTAGCCCTTGGATTGCAGTTCCTTGATCGCGGCCTTGAGCTGCGGGACGGAGGCGGAGATGTTCGGCAGCTTGATGATGTTCGCCTCGGGCTTCATCGCGAGCTGGCCGAGTTCGGCGAGTTCGTCGTTGATCCGTTGCGCGGGCGTCAGATTCTCGGGGAAGTTCGCGAGGATGCGGCCGGTAAGCGAAATGTCCTTCAGCTTCATCTTGACGCCGGCCGCGCCGACGAACGCCTCAACGATCGGGAGCAGGGAGTACGTCGCGAGCGCCGGCGCCTCATCGACCTTTGTCCAAACGATTTCGAGATCTGACATGCGTCCCCCTGTTTTGCGCCGGGCTGGTTTGGGCCGAGTTGATCTACCCAAGGATTCAGCCCGCTTTGTCGCACCAGCGTACCGGAAGGGCAAGCGGGGGGCGGACGCTTGCCCGGATCCACCCGCGGCCGGGATTGGAAGCACACGGTGGATCGGGAACCTCGGAATCAGCCTTGAGCAGCGCCCGCGAAGAATCTGCTTGCCTTTGGTCGGGTCTTTCCTCAACTCGGGTAATGTGCTGCATCACACAGACGATGCCGGAGTGCTCTTGAAAGAGGCGCATCGCTTCGCCCGTGGATCGGTCGTTCTTCAGGATCAACCCAGCGACTCGCTCCTGTCCGGGCCGATTCCGCGCTTCATGGACTGGGTAGGAAACGCGCATCGCGGCGTCATCCTCCCCTACAACTATTGGCCGACCACGAAATGGGACACGACGTTAAGACAGATCGGTCTGCACAAAGAGGAGTGGACGCGGGACCTTGGTCTGTATCCATTCCCAGCGTGATTGGTCTTCGAACGTGGGCTGCATTTTGTCGCGCGTCTAAACGTCGGGAAGGCAACATGACACCCACGTACCGCCAGGATCGGGTCGCCTCCGCATGACCCAGGCATGTGAACTCACCATTCTGATGCCCTGCCTGAATGAGGCTGAGACACTCGCGACCTGCATCGACAAGGCGCAGGCATTCCTGCGACGGGCCGGCATCGATGGTGAGGTCCTGATCGCCGACAACGGTAGCACCGACGGCTCCCAGGACATCGCGCGGGCACATGGCGCGCGGGTGGAACCGATCCCGGCCCGCGGCTATGGCAGCGCTCTGATCGGCGGCATCGGCGCGGCGCGCGGCCGCTACGTCATCATGGCCGATTCCGATGACAGCTACGACTTCTCGGCGCTGGACCTGTTCGTCGAACGGTTGCGGGAAGGCTGGCAACTGGTAATGGGCAACCGCTTCCAGGGTGGGATCAAGCCTGGCGCGATGCCGCCGCTGCATCGTTACCTGGGCAATCCCGTCCTGACCGGGATCGGCCGGTTGTTCTTCCGCAGCCCGAGCGGTGATTTCCACTGCGGCCTGCGCGGCTTCGACCGAGCCGCCATCCTGTCACTCGACCTCCAGACCCCCGGGATGGAATTCGCCAGTGAGATGGTGATCAAGGCCACGATCGCCAAGCTGCGCATCACCGAGGTGCCGACGACCCTGTCACCCGACGGCCGCTCCCGCCCGCCACACCTGCGAAGCTGGCGGGATGGGTGGCGGCATCTGCGATTCCTTCTGCTGTTCAGTCCGCGCTGGCTTTTCCTGTATCCAGGTTTCGCGATCTTCGTCCTCGGCCTTTTGCTGATGGCCTGGCTGATACCCGGACCACGCCGGCTCGTGGGGATCACGCTCGACATCCATACCCTGTTGTATGCGGCCCTTGCGGTGAACCTCGGCTATCAGGCGATCCTGTTCTGGACCTTTACCAAGGTCTACGGCATGCGAGAGGGGATCGTCCCGCCCGATCCCTGGTTTCACCGCATGGTCAGCGTCGCAACGCTCGAACGCGGATTGATCGCCGGCCTGCTGCTGCTGCTCGCCGGCCTCGGCATCGGGTTTCTGGCGCTTGATACCTGGAACGAGGCTCATTTCGGAGAGATATCCGCCTCCGACACGATGCGTCTGGTGATCCCATCGGCCACCGCGATCATGCTCGCGTTTCAGACAGCCTATGGCACGTTCTTCCTGAGCGTTCTCGAAATCCGCAGCACACGCAGCCGGACGGGCGCCCCCCCGGCGTGAGGACAGGCCCCGCCGCGCTGTGCGTGTTCTTCTGCGTCACCTGCGCGCTCGTGCTGGGGATGCAGGCCTGGTGCGGCGCCTGGACCGGCGATCTGAGCCGCACCGGCGACGAGGCCGCGCATTTCGTCAGCGCCGCCATGATCCGCGACTACCTGGTCCAGGCCCCAGGCAGCAACCCGATGACCTTCGCGACCGACTACTATGTCCACTTCCCGCGTGTCGCGATCGGGCATTGGCCGCCCTTCTTTCATGTCATGCAGGCCGCCTTCTTCATCGTGACCGGGGTATCGACGGCCAGCGCGCTGGTGGTCCAGGCGCTCATCGCCGCGGCCGCCGCGACACTGACCGCCTGGTGCGTGCGGGAGCAGGTCCGGAGCCATCCCGCCGCGTACCTGATCGCGGCGGCGGCGGGCCTGGCATTGCTTGCGACAGGCCGTTTTCTGCCGCTCGCCAACGCGGTGATGCTCGACAACTTCCTGTCGGTGCTGGTGTTGCTGGCCACGCTTGCCTGGGCAAAATACGCATGGACCCGACAGACGGCCTGGGCGATCGCCTTCGCCTTCTGCGCCAGCGCCGCGATCTACACCAAGGGCAATGCGCTCGGCCTGGCTCTGCTGCCGCCGCTGCACGCGCTGCTGACCGGCCGGATCGCCCTGCTGTTCCAATGGCGAAGCTGGCTGGCCGCCGGCCTGGTTCTGGTCATGATCGCCCCGTGGTACTATGTCTCGTACGGGATATCGTCCAGCGGCTTCCTGTACCACTGGGGCCTCGATTTCACGCTTCTCGCGTTGTCGGACTACGGCAGGGGACTATTCCTCAACATTGGCGCTATCGTCCTGGCCGCGTTCGTCGTTTCGGCAATACGCATCGCGCGGCACCGGACCGATCATTTTGTTGAGGAGGTCGCGGCGGCCTGCCTCGCGGCGTTCATCGGACTCTTCGTGTTCCACGTGATCGTGCCCGTGGCGATCGACCCGCGCTATCTGATCATCATCGCCCCGCTGGCGATCATCGTGGCCAGCCGGAGCCTGCGGACGGTCTCGGGCGGTCCCGTTCCGAAACAGTCCGGTGCCATGCTCATCGCGCCCGCGCTGCTGCTGGTGAACGCCGGCCTGACCTTCATGATGCCCTTCCAGTCTCCCGCCGTCCTGACGCCGCTCATGCACAGGATCGTCGCCGACCCATCCCGCAATCCCTTCGTGATGATCGCGAGCAGTTCGAACGGCGAAGGCGCCATGATCGCGGCCTTCGCCGCCGGCGATCCCGCGCGGGCTCATTACGTGATCCGGGCTTCCGCGATCCTGGCCGAAACCAACTTCAGCGGTTCACGGTACCAGCAGCGCTACGACAACCCCGACGACATCATGGCCTGGATCAGGGATAATCATGTCGGGTG
>CANJSR010000457.1 GCA_947476855.1 Acetobacteraceae bacterium | reverse complement strand
TGAAACTGCCGACCGTCCGCGCCTCGATCGTGCCGTGGTTGATGATCTGGCTGGCGGCCTCATTCCCTGACAGCGTGAGGTTGTGCGAGACACCGGGCACCGGCTCCCCGACAATCGCCACGGTCGCGTTGGCGCCGAACGTGAGCGTATCCACCGCGCGCAGGGCGTTGGTGCTGAGAAAGGACGGCGAACCCGACTCCAGCAGGACGTCGTCCAGGGTCACGCCACCCGAGAACGCGATCGTTCCATGGTCCAGATCGATGAAACCGGGGCCGATCCCGCTGTCCCCGACCATCGTGATGCTGTTCTTGATCCCGACCTCACCCACAAGCGGGTTGACGGTCATGCCGCCCTGCCAGGTCACGCCATCCAGCGTCCCGGAGGAGAAGAAGGACGCCAGCACCGTCCCGCCGACGATCGTCTCGTTCGCGAAGAAGTCGGCGGAGAGGGTCCCCATGACGGAGGGATCGAACACCTTGCCGGTATTCAGCATGGTGCCGGTCCGGGTCAGGGTGCCGCCGGTGCCGAAAATCCGCTCCACGCTGTCGGAATCATAGGTGCCGGTCATCGTGACCTGGCCGCCGGAGGCGATGGTGATCGTGCCCAGGTTGTTCAGGTCCGGCAGTGTCACATTGCCGCTACCGCTGACCGCCAGCGTGCCGGCCTGGATGGTCGCCGAACCGGTGACGTTCAGGACACCGGTCGCGGTGACCAGGTTGGACGCGTCCGTCAGCGTCATGCTGGCAACCGTGGCGCCGTTGACGAAGGACAGGCCGAGGCCCCCCACGTTGAACAGGACATCGTCCGCGCCGCCGGGCGCCTGAACGGGGCTCCAATTCGCAGCCGTTGACCAGAAACCGCCAGCAGCCGAAACCCAGGTCAATGTCGCCATGGTCGAAACTCCCATGAGGGGCGCGAAGACGGCCCTTCCGTTGCCCGCATGACTGCCATGCGTCTGGCGGATGGCAATGTCACGACGGGAATATAATCGTTAATCTACGCTCGGAATGCGTTACCAACAAGAAATTTTTCCAAATATCGCAGTCGATGACGGCGTTTGACTACGCCGCCATCCGCAACATCTCCATGATGTCTTCGATTCCATGCACCGGACGCGGGTTGGTATGCAGATAATGATCCAGCAGCGACGCACGGGCCACTGTCTCGAACCGGTCCGGGGTCACGCCAACGGCACCGAGGCTGCGCGGCAACCCCAGGCCGGACACGAACTCATGCACCACGTCCGAGGCGTTGCGCCCCGCCTGCCCGAATGCCTCCGCCACCAGCGCCTGGCGGTCCGCGTTCACGGATTCGTTCCACTTAAGAACCGTCGGCAGCATGATGCAGGACGTATAGCCATGCGGCACGTCGCAGGTCCCGCCCAGGACATGGCCGATCCCATGGCTCGCCCCCATCGGCACCTTGAAGCGGTTGTGTTCCATCGACAGCCACACCGCCAGCAGGGCATCCAGCCGAGGCGCCAAGGCCTCCGGGTCTGCCTTGGTCGCCGGCAGGGCATGGGCCAGCAGGCGGATCGCCTCGATCGCCTCGGCATAGGAACGGCGGTCGGCGAACTGGGAACACACCGTCTCCACCGCGTGATCCAAAGCGCGGATGCCGGTGGACAGCCACAGCCACATCGGCGTCCGCACCGTCACCGCGGCATCCAGCACGATCACGGAGGGCACGATGCGGGGGTGGCGGTAGATCTCCTTCAGCATCGTCCGCGTGTCGGTCGCCCCGGCCGAGACGTTGAAATCCCCGCCCGAGAGCGTCGTCGGAATCGCCACCTGGGGAATATCGGGGCCTTCGAACACCGGGATCACGCGGTTGCCGTCCGGGCCGACACGGGCCACGAACCGGTCGAAGTCCTGCGTGCCGCGGATGTCGTGCTTCAACGCCAGCCGCACCATCTTGCCCGCGTCGGTGCCCGAACCGCCGCCGAATGTCACGATCAGGTCGGCGCCGACGGCCCGAGCGGCCTCCGTCGCGCGCAGCACCGCGTCGCGCGGCGTGTGGGACGGCATCCCGTCGAACGACCCCGCATAGCGAGCCCCGAGAGCCGAACGCATGTCGTTGACCCAGGGCGTTTCACGGTCGAGCGTCCCGCTCACCATCAGAAAGACCCGTTTCGCCCCCAGCCGTTCAGCTTCCTCGGCCAGCGTGGCGGCGGCGGGCTTGCCGTAGACGATACGGTCGATGGGAAAATTCTCGAACGTGCCCCGTGGTGTCATGGCTGTTTCCTCCGTTCCCATCGTCACAGTGGCGCGGCGGTCAGCGGGCGGCAAGGGCGAGGCCGGGATTGCCAATCGCGGGGCGAACGGAGAAACCATGCGCGCCGTGTGACAGGAGTCCGCCGTGCCGATACCCTTGGTCCTCGCCACTCTGTTCGACGCGCTGGGGGTGACTCCGACGGCGGTGGAGCATCCGCCGTTGCGGACCGTGGCCGACGCGCATGCCTATTGGGACGACCTGCCGGGCATGGCCGTGAAGAACCTGTTCCTGAAGGACGCGGGCGGGCAGTACTGGCTGGTCGTGGTGCCGGCGGATATCTCGGTCGACACCAAGGCGCTGGCGGGGCTGATCGGATCGCGCCGTCTGTCCTTCGGATCGGCCGAACGGCTGGTGGAAATCCTGGGGGTGGAGCCCGGCGCCGTCACGCCCCTGGCGATGGTCAATGACAAGGACCATCAGGTCCGGCTGGTGCTGCACGCGGCGATGGAGGCGGCCCAGGCCGTCCTGGTGCATCCCTTGGTCAACACCGCGACGCTGATCCTGCCGCCGGCGGATTTGCGGCGGGTGCTGGACCAGTGCGGCGTGACGCCGGCGGTCATCGACCTTTCGCCGGCGTTCCGGACCGGTTGAAGCGCCCGCCCGGGGGTTATCCCAGGCGTTCCAGCGCCGCTTCCAGCCGCGTGACCTCCGACTGATAGCCGGCGAGGCGTTCGCGGTTTTCCTCCACCACGTCCTCCGGCGCGCGCTTCACGAAATCCGCGTTGCCGAGCTTCTGTTCGACTTTCTTGATCTCGCTGAGCGCTTTGTCGCGTTCCTTGCGTAGGCGGGTCTGTTCGGCGCCGAAATCGATCAGGCCTTCCAGCGGCAGCACCACCGTTGCCTGGTCCAACACCGCCTGGGCGGACCCCTTGGGCATCGCACCTTCCAGGGCACGCACCTCTGACGCGCGTCCCATCCGGCGGATCGGGTCCATCCAGCGGGCGGCACGGGCCATATCCTCGGCCGTCGCGTCCTTCAGCAGGATCGGCGCGAGGGCCGAGGGCGGCACGTTCATCTCGGTCCGCACCGACCGGACCAGCGTGATCAGCCGCACCACCCAGTCGAGTTCCGCGCGAGCGGCGGCCGCATCGGTCACCGCTACGCGTTCCGGCCAGGCGGTGCCGATCAAGCTGTTCGGCGCGCCGTAGCCGAAGCGGTCCCACAGTTCCTCGGTGACGAAGGGCATGGCGGGGTGCAGCAGGCGCAGGATCAGGCCCAGGACATGGGCCGCGGTTGACCGCACTTCCGCCGCCGCCACGGGATCGGCGCCTTCCAGCAGTGCCGGCTTGGCGAATTCGAGGAACCAGTCGCAGAACGTGTTCCAGACGAAGCGGTATCCGGCGGCGGCGTATTCGTCGAAGCGATAGGCTTCCAGCGCCGTTTCCGCCTCCCGGATCGCGGTGTCGCAGGCGTCCAGGATCCAGCGGTTCAGCGGCAGCGTCGCCTTTGCCGGATCGAAGGTCGGGTCGGGCGTCACGCCGTTCATCTCGCAGAACCGCGATGCGTTCCACAGCTTCGTCACGAAACTGCGATAATCCTGCACGCGGGAGGCGCCGAGCTTGACGTCGCGGCCGGGACCGGTGAGGGCGCAGATGGTGAAGCGGAGCGCGTCGGCGCCGAAACTGTCGATCAGTTCCAGCGGATCGATGATGTTGCCCTTGGACTTCGACATCTTCTGGCCGCGTTC
>CANJSR010000456.1 GCA_947476855.1 Acetobacteraceae bacterium | reverse complement strand
CAAAAAACGAATGGTTCCAAGGGCTCCGCCCTTGGTGGGGGTCAAGGGGGCAAAGCCCCCTTGCGGGGTTTGGGGCGGAGCCCCATCGCCACCCCCCGCCGCACGTTCGCCGCCAGCCCGCGCGGGTGCCAGGGCGTGGCCACCAGCAGGCCCGTGCGTTGGTGGCGCTCGCGGACCCACATCTTCTTGTAGGCATCGTCCCCGCGGCCGAAATCCAGGTGGGTCAGCGACCGGTCGCGCAGCAGATGCTGGATCGACAGCGCGGTCAGGACCGTGCCGGGGGAGAGTTTGGCCAGGTCCTCGTCGTGCACCAGTTTCAGGACCGTCGCGCGTCCCTGGTGTTGGGCCCAGGCCTGCACGGCGACGGGGCGGTCGTCCAGGGTCAGTCGGGTCATGAACAGGGCGCCGTCCTGGGCGGCCTCTCGGAACAAGGTGCGGTTGAAGGCCGGAAAGGGTTCGGGTTGCTTCCAGCTTCGGGCGGCCACGGCGTCGTAGGCATCGGTCGCGGCGGCGATGTCGGGGGGGCTGGTCAGGATGGAGAAGCGGGCGTCCGGGCGGGCGCGGATGTCGCGCAGGCGGCGGCGGATCGTCTCCCGCAGGCGGCCGTCGCGGTGGGAGAGGTAGGTGTCCCAGTCCTGGCCGGCGACGTTTTCCTCCCAGGTGCCGAAATGGTTGAAGGCCAGCGGCACCAGCCCGGCGCGCCGCAGTCCGGCCAGCAGGATGGCGTGGTCCTGGTCGGCCGGGTCGAGGGCGTCGAGCCGGGTGACGCCGCCCGGGCGGATGAACCAGCCGAAGGCCTCGCAGGCCAGCAGGCGGAGCGGATCGGACAGCGCCGACGCGAACAGCGGAGCATAGCGGTAGGTATAGAGGGTCGTCAGCCCCTGCCACCGCCCACCGGTCCGCAGCATGGGAAACAGCGCCACGGCCTGGTCCTGGACGGCGATGGACAGGAACCGCGGTTCGGCCTCGGGCGGCAATGCGGCGGCGATCGTGGCGCGCCACCAGGCGGGGGTCAGGAAGAAGCTGGGCGCGCGATCCAGCAGCGCCCGCGCGTCGTTCGGCAGGTCGTTCGGCGCCACGTGCTCCCGGATCAGGACTCGCTGGCCGCTGATGCGGAGGGTGGCGGTTGCCATGCGCCATGATCTCGGTCTCGGGCCGGTCCTGGCAAGGGGGTCCGCGGGTGTCCCCGGACAGGAGACGGCTCGGAGCCCCGCGCCCGCCCGACCTGACGCGCGCGGATAGCCGAAGGGCCGCCCCAGCGGCCCTACTTCGCCGGCCCTACTTCGCCGGCCGCAGCCCCATCGCCTGCGTCACCTCATCGGCCCGCGCGTCATAGACAAGCCCCTTCCGCGACGCCCAGGAGTTGATGGTGAAGTAGACCGGGATCACCCCCATGTCCCCGACCGCGACCTCGGCCGCCTGTCCGTACAGCTTCGACCGCTCATCGAAGTCGAGCGTCCGCAGCGCCTGGGCCAGCACCTTGTCGAATTCCGGGTTCGACCAGCGGCCGCGGTTCGACGGTCCCATCCCGGTCTTGGCATCATAGGTCGCCATCAGGGCCACCAGAGGGGATGACGGATCGCCGGTGCCGACCCAGCCCGACAGCATCGCGCTGAAATCCAGCTTGCTGCCGCGGCTGAACAGGATGGCGGCGGGCATCGTCCGCACCTCGGTCTTGATGCCGATGCGCGCCAGCATCTGCCCCACCGCCTGCGTCACCTGCGCGTCGGAGGCGAAGCGGTCGTTGGAGCCGTTCAGTACCAGCCCGAACCCGTTCGGCCAGCCGGCCTCCTTCAGCAGCGCCTGCGCCTTGACCGGGTCATAGGGCAAAGGCGGCAGGTTGGGGCTGGCACCCGGCAGCCCCGCCGGGGTGTACTGGCCGGCGGGACGGGCCTGCCCGCTCAGCAGGCGTTCGGTCAGCGCCTGGCGGTTGATCGCAAGGCTCATGGCCTGGCGCACCCGCGGGTCCTTCAGCGGATTCTTGTCCAGCTTGTTCCCGGCGATGTCGGTCACCTCGGGAGAGGCATCGCGGTTCGAGTCCATGTGCAGATAGATGATGCGGATCGAATCGCATTCATGCAGCGCCAGGTTGGGCGCGGCGGCGATGCGGGCGCGGTCGACGCCGGGCACGCCCTCGATCACATCGACATCGCCCGACAGCATGGCCGCGACCCGGGCGCCGTCATTCGGGATCGGCTTGCGCGTCACCCGGTCCCAGGGCTCGACCCCGCCCCAGTAGGTCGGGTTCTTCGCCAGCGCGACATGGCTGCCGGCGCTCCATTCGACGAAGCGGTAGGCGCCGGTGCCAATGGCCGCGATGCCATTGTTGAAGTCCGAGGTCGGCCGTCCCTCGGCCGCCTTCTTCGAAACGATCGCGATCGAGGCCAGGTCGAACGGCATCGTGGGCGCCGGCCCCTTGGTGTGGATGCGGATCGTCAGCGGGTCCACCACCTCGGTCCGTGCGATCATCTTCGTGTATTGCGAATACGACGACGGGCTGTTCGGCACGTTGGGCGCGCGGGCGAGGGAGAAGGCCACGTCCTCGGCCGTGAACGGCGTGCCGTCATGGAAGGTGACGTTGGGGCGCAGCTTCAGCTCCCACACATCCTCGGCGATCGTCTTGTGGGACACGGCAAGCGCCGGTTGCAGCCGCGTCTTGGCATCGGTCGCGAACAGGGCGTCGAAGATGTGCCGCCACACCGCCGAGTTCGGGGTGTAGACATGGTAATGCGGGTCGATCGAGCTGACATCCGTGCGGATGCCCATCTTGACCTCGGCCGCCATCGCGGGTGCGCCGAACGACAGCGCGGCGGCGATGGCCGATCCCAGAAGGCGCCTGCGCATGGCTCAGCGCCCCTTCCACACGGGCTTGCGCTTCTCGAAGAACGCCTCGCGGGCTTCCTTGGCATCCTCGGACTTCGACAAGGCGACGGTCATGCCCTGCTCGAACCGGTAGCCGTCGCGGGGCGGCATGTGCATGGTCGTGTTCATCGACAGCTTGGCGTAGCCCATCGCGAGCGGGCTTTTCGAGGCGATCTCGGCCGCCATCTTCATGGCTTCCGGCATCAGTTCCTCCAGCGGGACGCAGCATTCGATGACGCCGGTGCGGTACAGTTCCGCCGCGGGGACGCGCCAGCCGGTGTAGAACATGCGCCGAGCGCGGGACCGGCCGAAGAACTGTTGGAGCATGGCGGCGCCGCCCATCAGGCCGATATCGATCTCCGGCATGCCGAAGACGGCGTTGTCGGAGGCGAGGATGATGTCGCAGGCCGCGACCAGGCCGAAGCCGGCGCCGAGGGCGGGGCCGTTGACGGCGGCGATGACCGGCTTGGAGCATTCATGGATGGAATTGAACAACTCCCGCCCATGCCGGTTGAAGGCCCAGTATTCGCCGGGTTCGCCGGAGGTCGGGCGGGTCTTCATGTCGGCCCCGGCCGAGAACATCTTGCCCACGCCAGTGAGGATGACACAGCGGACATCGGCGCGGTCGGTGAAGGAGTCGAAGGCGGCGGTGATTTCCTCCCGGAACGGCGTGTTCTGCGCGTTGACCGGCGGGCGATCCATCACGACGGTGGCAACATAGTCCTGCACGGTGATCTTCAGCGACCCGGACATGGCATTTTCCTTCCTGAGAGAATTGCCCCGCCTGTGCCATAGCTGCGCCGACGGGTCCAGCACGCGTCGGTTGGCCTGGCGCGATCCCTCCCATAGGATGCGAAGCCGTCCTGAACCGGAATAGATCCCGATGCGAGCGATCCTGACCTGGATCACGATGCTCCTCCTCCTCCCCACCGCCCAGGCCCAGGTCGCGCCCGAGACCGGTAGACCCGAGACCGGCCCGCCAGAAGCCGCCTTCGCCGGCGGGCCGATCCGCCTGACCCCCATCTCGCTCAACCTCCTCCACCACGCCTACCCGGGCGGCAAGGTACCGATCATTCCGATGCCGCACCGCGCCCGCCTCGACGCCGCCCTGCT
>CANJSR010000455.1 GCA_947476855.1 Acetobacteraceae bacterium | reverse complement strand
CGAGATGATCCACGACGTGCAGGTGGAAGCGACGTTCCCGGATGGAACGAAGCTGGTCACCGTGCATGAACCGATCCGGTGAAAGGACAATCCATGATCCCCGGTGAACTCCTCCCCGCCGACGGCGACATCGAACTGAACGCCGGCCTGCCCCGCACCACCATGACCGTGGCCAATACAGGCGACCGCCCGATCCAGGTGGGCAGCCATTACCACTTCTTTGAAACCAATCCGGCCCTGTCCTTCGATCGCGCCGCCGCGCGGGGCCAGCGGCTCGACATCGTCGCCGGCACCGCGGTTCGTTTTGAACCTGGGCAGACGCGCGAAGTCACCCTGATCCCCTATCGCGGCAAGCGCGCGGTGTATGGTTTCCGCGGCGACATCATGGGAGCACTCGACTGATGGCCCGTATCTCCCGCCACGCCTATGCTGACATGTTCGGCCCTACCACGGGCGACCGCCTGCGCCTCGCTGATACCGACCTGATCGTGGAGGTCGAGAAGGACCTCACGATCTACGGCGAGGAAGTGAAGTTCGGCGGCGGCAAGGTCATCCGCGACGGCATGGGGCAGTCCCAGGTCTCCCGCGCCAAGGGCGGTGTCGACACCGTCATCACCAACGCGCTGATCATCGATCATTGGGGCATCGTAAAGGCCGACGTCGCCCTGAAGGACGGGCGCATCGCCGCGATCGGCAAGGCCGGCAATCCCGACATCCAGCCAGGCGTCGACATCATCATTGGCCCGGGCACCGAGATCATTGCCGGAGAAGGCAAGATCTTGACAGCCGGCGGCATCGACTCCCACATTCATTTCATCTGCCCGCAACAGATCGAGGACGCGATCGCCGCCGGCATGACCACGCTGCTCGGCGGCGGCACTGGCCCCGCGACCGGCACCTCGGCGACTACCTGCACGCCCGGTCCCTGGCACCTGGAGCGGATGTTGCAGGCGGCCGAGGGGCTGCCGATCAACCTCGCCTTCGCCGGCAAGGGCAACGCCGCAACGCCCGAGGCGCTGGAGGAAATGATCCGCGCCGGCGCCTGCTCGCTGAAACTGCACGAGGATTGGGGCACCACGCCGGCCGCGATCGACAACTGCCTCTCGGTCGCCGATCGTTTCGACGTACAGGTGATGATCCACACCGACACGCTGAACGAGTCCGGCTTTGTCGAGGACACGATCGCCGCCTTCAAGGGCCGCACCATCCACGCGTATCACACCGAAGGCGCGGGCGGCGGGCATGCCCCCGACATCATCAAGGTTGCCGGCCTGCCCTATGTCCTGCCAAGCTCAACCAACCCCACGCGTCCCTACACGTCCAACACGCTGGACGAGCATCTCGATATGCTCATGGTCTGCCATCATCTCGACAGCCATATCCCCGAGGACGTGGCCTTCGCCGAAAGCCGCATCCGTCGCGAGACCATCGCGGCCGAGGATATCCTGCACGATATCGGTGCCATCTCCATGATGTCTTCGGACAGCCAGGCGATGGGCCGGATCGGGGAAGTGATCATCCGCACCTGGCAGACCGCCCACAAGATGAAGCGGCAGCGTGGCTCGCTGCCGGGCGATGGGCCAGGCAACGACAACGCGCGGGTCAAGCGCTACATCGCGAAATACACGATCAACCCCGCCATCGCGCAGGGTTTCGCGCATGAGGTCGGCTCGGTCGAGGTCGGCAAGTTCGCCGACCTGGTGCTGTGGACGCCGGCTTTCTTTGGCGTGAAGCCGGACATGATCATCAAGGGCGGGACCATTGCCGTCGCGGCGATGGGTGATCCCAACGCCTCGATCCCGACGCCGCAGCCGGTTCACTACCGTCCGATGTTCGGTGGTTTCGGTCGTGCCATGACGGAAAGCTGCCTGACCTTCGTATCGGCGGCGTCGTTGGAGGCTGATATCGGCAAGGCGTTCGGCCTGTCGCGCCGGCTGGTCGCAGTGCGCAACACCCGCGGCGGCATCGGCAAGGCCGCGATGGTGAACAACGACGCGACGCCGGTGATCGAGGTCGATTCCGAAACCTATGAGGTACGGGCTGACGGCGTGCTGCTGACCTGTGAACCCGCCACGGTGCTGCCGATGGCCCAGCGCTACTTCCTGTTCTGATGCGCGCGCACCAGGTTCTTCCGGCCGGGTCCTGGGATGCGGCCGCCCAGATCGACAGCGTGCTGATCGACTTCGACCACCGGCATCGCCGGCGCATCGTGCTGAAAACGGAACAGAACGCCGACTTGCTGATCGACCTGCCACAGGCCGTGCGCCTGCGGGACGGCGATGGCCTCGCGGTCGAAGGTGGCATCGTACGAGTCCGCGCTCGGCCAGAGCCTCTGCTGGAAATCCATGCGCACGACGACGGGGAATTGGTGCGGATCGCTTGGCACCTCGGCAACCGGCATCTGCCCGTGCAGTTGCTGGGCGACCGCATCCGTATCCGCGCCGACCACGTGATCAAGGAGATGGTCGAGGGCCTGGGCGGCCATGTCGACGAGATCGACGCTCCCTTCGATCCCGAGTCCGGAGCCTATGCGGGCGGCGGCGGCCATCATCACCATCACGACGATCATGACCACCACCACTAGAACGGCCGGTTTGTTGCGGCTGCAAGCCTGGCTGTCGCCGGCCTTTCCCACCGGCGGCTTTGCCTACTCGCACGGCCTGGAATGGGCGATCGAGTGCGGGGACGTCGCCAACGCCCCGGCCTTGCAGGTGTGGCTGGATGACGTGCTGCGCCACGGCGCGGGCCGAAGCGACGCCATCCTGCTGCGCCACGCCCATCGTGCCGCCGGAGACGTGTCCGCGTTGCGTGACCTCGCGGAACTGGCGGCCGCAACAGCGCCCGGCCGCGAACGCCGGGATGAGTCACTGAACCAGGGACGGGCCTTCGTGCTGGCGGGCGGCGCGTGGGGAACGGCGGTGATGCCGGACGACCCGGCCTACCCGATCGCGGTGGGGGCCCTGGCCGGGACGCACGGCATCGACGAAGACGCAACGACCGCCGCGTTCCTGCAAACCTTCGCCACCAACCTCATATCCGCCGCGGTGCGCCTGATCCCGCTGGGACAAACCGCGGGACTGCATGTCCTGGCGGCGCTGGAGCCTGTGATCATGGACACCGCGGAGGCGACGCGCCACGCCACCTTGGATGACCTCGGCGGATGCGCGTTCCGTTCCGATCTGGCCGCCATGCGGCACGAAACCCAATACACAAGGCTGTTCCGATCATGACCCATTCCGCGAATGGACCGTTGCGCGTTGGTGTCGGCGGCCCCGTTGGCTCCGGCAAGACCGCGCTGATGGACGCGCTGTGCAAGCAATTCCGGGACCGGTTCGACATCGCCGCCATCACCAACGACATCTATACAAAGGAAGATGCGGAGTTCCTGACACGCGCCGGCTCCCTGCCCGCCGAACGGATCATGGGCATCGAAACCGGGGGTTGCCCGCACACGGCGATCCGGGAGGATGCCAGCATCAACCTGGCCGGTGTCGCCGAACTGCGGCGGCGCTTTCCCGCGCTGGATGTCATTCTGATCGAGTCCGGCGGCGACAACCTGGCGGCGACCTTCAGTCCGGAACTCGCGGATATCACGATCTACGTTATCGATGTGTCCGCGGGCGACAAGATCCCCCGCAAGGGTGGGCCGGGCATCACGCGCAGTGATCTGCTTGTGATCAACAAGATCGACCTTGCCCCTTTCGTCGGCGCGAGCCTGGAGGTGATGGATCGCGATGCCCGCCGCATGCGTGGAGAGCGCCCGTTCGTGTTCACCAATGTGCGCGACGGCAAGGGCGTGCCTGATGTCGTTGCGTTCATCGAACGGGCCGGCGGTCTGACCGGGGCCTGATCTGGCCCAAGGTGTGACCGCAACGCCAGCATGTCCCCTTTGGGGCCATATACCAAGCCACGCCGCGGCAAGACACGATTCTATCAAGCTGTCGATCGTGTCCCGATGCGTGGTGTAACAGCTGTGTGCCCGTTGTCGGT
>CANJSR010000454.1 GCA_947476855.1 Acetobacteraceae bacterium | reverse complement strand
TGCGCTTCACCTATCCGGGCCGATCCGACCCCGCGCTGGACGGGATGTCGTTCGAGGTACCAGCCGGCGCCACCGTCGCTCTGGTCGGCCCCTCCGGCGCCGGCAAGACCACGGTCGCCAACCTGCTGCTCCGCTTCTGGGACCCCGATTCGGGTGCCATCCGCCTCGATGGCGTCGATCTGCGGGAACTGACCCTGGACGGGCTGCGCGGGCGCATCGCGCTGGTCGCCCAGGACACGTATCTGTTCAACGACACGCTGGAGGCGAACGTCCGCCTCGCCCGCCCCGACGCCACCCAGGACCAGATCGCACTGGCCCTGTCCCGCGCCGCCTTGTCCGACTTCGTGGCCGGCCTGCCGGAGGGCCTGGCTACCCGCGTTGGCGAACGCGGCGTCCAGCTCTCGGGCGGGCAACGCCAGCGCATCGCCATCGCCCGCGCCTTCCTGAAGGACGCGCCTTTGCTGGTCCTCGATGAGGCGACCTCCCACCTCGACACCATCAGCGAACAGGCAGTCCGCTCGGCGCTGGACGCGCTGATGGTCGATCGCACCACGATCGTCGTGGCACACCGCCTGTCGACGATCCAGGCCGCGGACCTGATCCTGGTGCTGCGCGACGGCCAGGTGGTGGAATCCGGCAATCACGCGCAACTCCTGGCCCAACGCGGCGCCTACGCCCGCCTGGTCGAACAGCAGATGGCCGGCGTGGCGGAGCGCGTGTAGGGCGGGGCTCCGCCCCGGGACCCCGCAAGGGGGCTTTGCCCCCTTGACCCCCACCAAAGGGCCGAGCCCTTTGGAAACCATTGGTTTTGGTTGGATCAGGGATGGGGCCTACGCGGACCCATCACGGTCCGGGTAGGCCCCATTCCTGATCCAACCAACGCACGGTTCCAAGGGCTGTGCCCTTGGCGGGAGGTCCAGGAGGGCAGCGCCCTCCTGGTGGGGTCCGGGGCAAAGCCCCGCCCTACCGCACCCCCGCCCTGCGTCCGTGCGCGGTTGCGCCCCTGGGCGGGCCGGGTTACCGCTATCCTGAACGGACCGTGCCGTGTGCGTCATCGGTCGATAAACGGGAGGGATGTGCCTTGAGGCTTGGAGTCGTCGTTATTCCGCGGCGCCTGTCGGAGACCGACAAGCGCCCGTTCATTGAGCAGTTTGTCGAAGTCGCCCAGAACATCGAGAAGCTGGGCTTTCACGGCCTGTGGACGACCGATGCCTTCGCGCGCGGCTGGACCACGCTCGATCCGTTGATTGCCTTGAGCGCCGCCGCGGCCGTCACGAAAACGATCGAGCTTGGCACCTGCGTCGTCCAGTTGCCCTTGCGTCATCCGGTGGAGCATGCCCATCGCGTGCAGGGCCTGAATCTGCTGGCCAATGGGCGGTTGCGGTTCGGGATCGGCAGCGGTTCCACGAAGCATGATTTCGACGCGGTGCAGCAGGATTACGAGCGTCGGTTCAAGACCCTGACCGCGCATCTGGACGTCATGCAGAAGGTCTGGAACGGCGAACCGGTCTATGGGCCGGCCATCTCCGTCTGGCCGGGCACGGAAGGCGGGCCGGAGGTGTTCCTGGGTGCCTGGCGCAGCCAGCGCTGGATCAACCTGGCCGCCAGCATCGATGGCTGGATCGCCTCGGGCATTCACGGATCGCCGGAGGATCTGACGCTGGGCGTGAAGATGTTCCGGGAGGCGAAGGGCAAGCGCTCGATCCTCGCGAATGTGTTCGTCGACATGCGGCCCGAGGACAAGCGCGGCCCGGTCAACGACCATGCCAAGATCACGCTGTATTGCAGCCCGTCCGAGGCGAAGGACCGCATCAAGCGGATCGAGGATTTCGGTTTCGACGACGTGCTGCTGGTGTGTCCGGACGGCGATCCGGCGCAGTTGGAGGCGATGCGCGCCCTGGTCTGACGTTTGCTGTGATGCAGCCGATTCCGCCGTCAATGCCGAACCTGGGCGACCGTTGAAACGATCATGAAGCAGCGGTCCGCCTTTTTCGCTCCGTTCCAGGTGCGTTCGTTTCGATTCCAGTGGTTGGCGGATTTGCTGACCTCCTGGGCGATCGAGATGGAGGTCCTGATCCTGGGCTGGTTCATCCTGGTCGAGACGGGGTCGGTCCTGCTGCTGACGCTGTTCGGGTCGTTGCAGTATTTCGGCACGCTGATTTCCCCGCTGTTCGGCATGGCGGGGGATCGGTTCGGGCACCGCAACGTGTTGTGCGTCATGCGCGCGAGCTATGCGACGCTCGCGGCGTTCATCGCCGTGCTGGCCTTTCTGGGTGTGCTGGAACCGCTGCACGCGCTGATGATCACGGCGGTGGCGGGGATGGTGCGGCCGTCGGACCTGGCGATGCGGAGCGCGTTGGTCAGCCAGATCGTACCGCCGGACCGGCTGATGGGCGCGATGGGGGTGTCGCGCACGACATCTGATTCCGCGCGGGTGATCGGCGCGCTGGCCGGGGCCGGTATCTTCGCCGCGCTGGGCATGGCGGTGGCTTATGTGGCGATCACGGCCTTCTACCTGGCGGGGCTGGCGCTGAACCTGTTCTTTGTGCCGGCGGGGATGCGGTTCGGACATAGCGGAACGGCAAAGCCCAGCTTCCTGCGGGAAGTGCTGGAGGGGATGAAGTATGTGCGCCGCACGCCCGTGCTGCTGGCCGCCATGGCGCTCGCGTTCCTGGTCAACCTGACCGCGTTCCCGACCACGCTTGGCTTGCTGCCTTATGTGGCGCGGGAGGTCTATCACATCGACCAGACCGGCCTGGGCACGCTGATCGCGGCGTTCAGCATGGGGGCGCTGGCGGGATCGCTGACGGTGGGGTTCGTCGCCAACCGGTTGCAACCGGCCCGGGTGATGATGGTCACTGCGGTGGCCTGGTATCTGATGGTGCTGCTGTTCGTCTACATGCCCGACCCGACCACCGGGCGGATCGTGCTGGCGGCAGCCGGGTTCTGCCAGAGCCTGAGCATGGTGCCGCTGGCCGCGATGCTGATGCGCGTGTCCGAGGAACGCTACCGCGGCCGCGTCATGGGGGTTCGCATGCTGGCGATCTACGGGTTGCCGATCGGGCTGATGGCCTATGGCGGGATCATGAAGTGGATCGGCTTCGTCGGCACCGCGACTGCCTATTGCCTGGTGGGCCTGGTGCTGACCTTGGCGATCGCGGTGTGGTGGCGGAAAGAGCTTTGGCCGGCGGATGCCGCGGGGAACCGGCGATGACCGAGCGCGCTCCCAGAGAGTCACCTCCTCGCGCTCCCCGCACGAAATTCTTCGCCCCCTTCAAGGTGCGCGGGTTCCTGTTCCAGTGGCCGGCGGACCTGCTGACCAACTGGGGGATCGAGATGGAGATCCTGATCCTCGGCTGGTACGTGCTGGTGGAAACCGAGTCGGTGCTGTTGCTCGCCCTGTTCGGATCGCTGCGCTACCTGGGAACGCTGATCGCGCCGGTCTTCGGGATGTCCGGCGACAAGTTCGGCCATCGCAGCGTGCTGTGCGGCATGCGGGCGGTCTATACCGGGCTGTCCGTGGTCATGACGGTACTGGCCTTCACCGACATGCTGGTGCCCTGGCACGTGTTCGTGGTCTCGACGCTGTCGGGGCTGGTGCGGCCGTCGGACCTGGCGATGCGGAACGCGCTGATCGCCGCGATCATGCCGCCGAACCTGCTGATGGGCTCGATGGGCGTCGCCCGTACCACCGCCGATTTCGCCCGCATCTTCGGCCCCGTTACCGGTGCGGCGATGATCGCGACGATGGGCATGGGGCCGGTCTATCTGTCGGTCACCATCGTCTATGGGCTGGGGCTGATCCTGACGGCCATGGGCGGCGCCGGCCTCGCGCATCGGCGGTCCGCCAAGGTGGGCCAGGCGTCCTTCACGCGGGAGGTGTTCGAGGGCCTGGTCTTCGTCTGGCGCACCCCTTGCCTGCATGCCGGGATGTGGCTCGCCTTCCTGGTCAACATGACCGCCTTTCCGATCACCGGGAACCTGCTGCCCTACATCGCGCGAGA
>CANJSR010000453.1 GCA_947476855.1 Acetobacteraceae bacterium | reverse complement strand
GGCAGGTCCATGTGGGCTTTGGAATAGCCGATCGAGAGGCCGAGTTTCATGGGGGACTCGCTGGTTGGGGTGGTTGAGGACTGGGGGGTTCGCCCCCTCCCCCCTGCCCCCTCCCTCAAGGGGAGGGGGAGAGTTGCTGAGAGACCTTACTTCATGGGGCTGTAGTCGGTGGGCATCAGCATGACGTTGTTCATTTCAACGATCGCGCCGGCGCCCTTGGCGACGAAGGCCAGCCAGTCCGGGTCCTTGAACAGGTCGGTGCGGGCCTTCATGCGGGCCTCGAAGGACGGATAGGCCCACATGTGCAGGACCTCGTTCGGCTGCGGCGCCTCGCCGGTGAAGATGCCGACGTTCTTCGAGTATTTCTCCCGCACCGGCATGATCGCCTTGAAGTCCTGCGCCCAGCCGGCGGCTCGGCCGGGGTTGAAGCGATACATCCGCAGTTCATACATATTGCCTTCCTGCGCCGGCGGCGTGACGCCGTAGACGGCGTTCAGGAAGCGCACGTCCTGACGCACCATCAGCGGGCGGATGGCGGGGACGTATTCCGTCGTCCACTTGACGTTCTTCGAGAGCTCCTCGCGCAGGCGAGAACGTTCCTCGTGGCTTTCGTACCGCCAGAGATGCCAGATCTGATTGAGCGACCCGAACTCCGAGGTCCAGTAGCCGCAGTTGACCCCATAGTTCTGCCCGCGCGCGGGACGGCCGATGGTGCGGGCGATGTCCAGGTACTGGTTCAGCTTGCCCTGGTGGAACGTATAGGTCCGCAGTTCGTAGATCATGTGATGTTTCCTCCCCGATCAGTTCAGCGGCCGACGCGCGGAATGGGCAGGCCCAAATTCTCGCGCAGCGTCTCACCACGATAGTCCTTGTGATACAGGCCGCGCCGTTGCAGTTCCGGCACGACGTATTTCACGAACTCAATGTATGTGCCAGGCGAATGGGTGGCGGCGACGACGAAGCCGTCGCAGACGCCGGTGGAGAACCATTCCTCCAGCCCATCCGCCACTTCCTTCGGTCCGCCGATGAACGGCTTGTTCGGACGGGCGCGGTGGCTGTACTTGATGAAGTCGCGCGGCGTGGGGTTCTTGATGCCGGACGCGGCGAGCACCCGGTCGCGCATCGACTGCGTACCGGAAATCCCGTCAAGTTCATCATCGGTGAAGGGTTCATCGATACCCTTGGACGCAAAGTCGAAGTTCATCGCCTCCGACAGCAGCGACAGCGCGTCGATATCGGTGGTCAGGCGTTCGGTCAAGGCGGCCTTGTCCTCAGCCTCCATCTTCGATTCACCGCAGATGACATAGGCAGACGGCGCGATCACGCAGTGCGCGGGGTCTCGGCCCTGCGCTGCGACGGCTTCCTTGATCTGCTTGTAGTTCTGCCGGCCGATGTCCAGCGTCGCCGGGCTGCCGACGAACAGCAACTCGCCCCATTTCGCGGCGAACTGCTTGCCGCGCCCGCTCTGACCGGCCTGGATGATGACCGGGTGGCCCTGCTTGGACCGCGGCACGGTGAAGGGCCCGCGGGACTGGTAGTGCTTGCCGACATGGTCGATGCGACGAACCTTGTCGCCATGTGCGAACAGGCCGGTGGTCTTGTCCTGCACGATGGCGTCGTCGTCCCACGACGTCCAATGGCCCATGACGACTTCCATGAATTCATCGGCCTGGTCGTAGCGGCTGTCGTGTTCGGGATGGACCAGCTTACCCATGTTCAGGGCCTCGCCGTCGTTCATCGAGGTCACGACGTTCCAGGCAGCGCGCCCATTGGTCATCAGGTCGATGGTGGCGAAGGTGCGAGCGACGTCGAACGGCTCATAATACGTGGTGCTGCGGGTCGACCCCAGGCCGAGGCGCTTGGTCGCCATGCCCATCACCATCATGACGGTGACAGGGTCCATCTTCACGCAGCGGATGCCGTGTTCGACGGTGTGCTTGTGGTCGTTGCCGAACCGGTCCGGCATCGCCAGGCGGTCATCGAAGAACGCGACCTGGAACTTGCCTTCCTCCAGCACGCGGCCAAGGTCGGCGTAGTACTCGGGGCTCCAGGTATCGGTGCGCGATTCCGGATGCCGCCAGGAACTGACTAGGTTCGTGCAGTTCTGGGCTTGCAGGAAGCCCACCATCACCATTTGTCGTTGCATGGAAGGTCTCCGACCTCAGAAGGGCGCGTCGCCGCGGACGGTGACGCGGTGCATGACCCGCGTTTCAGCGGGATAGTCGTTGATCGCGTTGTGCTGCGTGCAGCGATTGTCCCAGAACGCGAGCGAGCCGTTCTGCCAGCGGAACCGGCAGGTGAATTCCGGCCGAGCGGAATGATCGCGCAGGAACTTGATGATCGGCGCGGATTCCTCCTCGGTCATGCCTTCCAGCCAGTGGACATGGTTGCCGATATAGAGGGACTTGCGCCCGGTTTCGGGATGGGTGCGGACCAGCGGATGCAGCGATGTCGTCTGCACGTCCTTGGGCGGTTCCACCGTCTTCATCGCGATCGTCGCGGCGTTGTAGGCGACACGCGGGATGCCGCCCTTCTTCTTGTCGCCGACGCAGACGCCACGCAGCCCCGACAGCATCTTCTTCATGCCGTCCGACAAGGCGTCATACGCGAGGTACTGGTTCGAAAACAGCGTGTCGCCCCCAACCGAGGGCACCTGCACGGCATACAGCATCGTCCCCATGGCAGGCGCGGGGGAGAACATCTGGTCGGTGTGCCAGTTGCCGCCGAAATTGCGCTTGTCGGAGGGAGTCTTGCGGATTTCCAGCACCTCCGGACAGTCGGGCATGCCGACCATGAACGGATGCAGATGGATTTCACCCCAGCGGCGAGCGAAGGCGAGCTGCTGGTGCGGCGTCAGGCTCTGGTCGCGGAAGAACACGACCAGATTATCCAGCAGCGCGGCACGGATTTCGTCGATCACGGCGTCCGGCAGATCCTGGGACAGGTCGACGCCGCTGATCTCCGCCCCCATCGCGCCGGCGATGCGCTGGGTCTGGATGTGCTGGTACTGGGTGTTCCGCATGCCGTCCATTCGTGGGGAGTCCTTGGGTTTGTGGGACGCGTGCTACTCGCCGGCGACGGCAAGCTTTTCCTTCTCCGCCATGCGCTGCTTGAGCTGCTCCGGCGTCAGGCGAACGATGTCCTCGTTCTGATGCGAGTACAGATCGTATTTGCCGGTATCCAGATCAGCCAGGCGGATTTCGCCGGACAGGACCTTTTCCTTCCACGCTTCGTGCTGGGGCTGGCGGTCGTGGAATTCCGGCATCACCTCCCGCGCGAACAGGTCGAGGCTTTCGCAGATATCCTCATGCGTCGTCTTGCCAGCCTGATTGAGCAGGATGACCTGGTCGACATGGGCTGCCTCGAACTGGCGCAGGCGCTTGCGGATGGTTTCAGGCGATCCGATCAGCCCATTGCGCAACGCCTCCTTGGCCTTGTCGGACTTCCGCCATTCCTGGTACTCGTTCCACAGGTTCCCCTGGCCTGGCGCATCGACGCCCTTCCGCCCGTAATAGCCCAGGGCGAAGATGAAGAAGGTCCAGCCCGCGGCTTTCTCCAGCGCTTCCTCATCGGTCCTGGCGCACATGAAACCGTTCACGATGGCGACGTTGGGGTTCGCCTTGTACTCGCCCAGCCGACGCGGATTGTGCAAAAGCTGATTGTAGTATTTGTGAACCCAGGCCGTCGCTGCATCGGGCGACACAAAGCTGAAGCCGAGCGCACCCATGCCCCACATCCCGGCCTCGCCGATGGTCTGGATGTTGGAACAGGCAACCCAAAGCGGCGGATGCGGCTTCTGGAACGGCTTCGGCACGACGTTGCGGGCCGGGAAGTCGTAATATTGGCCGTGGAACTCCCAACTGTCCTTGCTGAACATCGGGATAATGGCGCGCACCGCTTCTTCCCACCGGTCGCGCTTGTCACGCACGCGAATGCCGAAAGGATGCAGTTCGGCGGGGCCGGCGCCTTCGCCCATGCCCATCTCCACCCGCCCGCCCGAAAGCAGGTCCAG
>CANJSR010000452.1 GCA_947476855.1 Acetobacteraceae bacterium | reverse complement strand
TGACCATGGCCAGCACTTCGCCGGTGTTGACGTCCATGACGATGCCGCAGGCGCCGATCGCCTCGAACGTCGTCATCGCGGTCTGCAATTCTTCCCGCACCACGGCCTGCACGCGCACGTCGATCGACAGGCGCAGGGGGGCGGTCTGTTCCTTCAGGCGCTTTTCGAACGCGGCCTCGGCGCCGGCCACCCCGATCTCATCGATGTCCACGCCGCCCCGCACATGCGCGGCGGTGCGGCCCAGCGGGTAGTGGCGCTGCCCGGTCGGGCGGAAGTCGATCCCGGGGATGCCCTGGTTGTTGATCGCCAGCTGTTCACGCGGGGTGATCTGGCGTTCCAGGTAGACGAACTTCTTGTCCGACGACAGCCGCAGCAGGGCCCGTTCCTCATCCAGGCGCGGCAGGACGGCCTTGAGCTTCCGCACCGCGTCCATCGGATCGATGATCTGGCGCGGGTCGGCGAAGACGGACACGGTGTTGATCGAGATCGCCATCGGCCGGCCGTTGCGGTCGGTGATCATGGCGCGCTGGCCGGGGATGCTGGTTTCCAGGTCGGCCTTGGAGGCGGAGGCGGCGACGATCTGCGCGATCTGCTTTTCCGGCCGGTGCGGTGGCAGCGGCATGATCACGGTGGCGAGCGTCAGCTTCACCACGACGGCGCTGAACAGCACGGCGAAGCCGCAGGCGGCAAACACCAGGCGGCCGCGCGTCTTTTCCAGGTACGCGCGCCGGTCGAGGTCGGGCTGGGTGACGTGGACCGTCTCGATATGCGGGCGGCTGTCGGCCCAGGCCGCGCCGAGGCGCCGCTTGGGCCGGCCTGCCTTGCCGTTGTTCAGCGGCGGGGAGTCCGGGTTCGGGACGTGGTCCTGGTTGTCGCTCATGGCGTGGCTTCAACCTCCTCCGTCGAAGGCGGGGGCGCCGTAGGGCGTCGGGCGGGGCAGCGGGACCGGCGCGCCGCGCTGGGCACCGCCGAGCATCGAGCCTCCGACGGGGGCTGAGACGGGCTGGTAGATGGTGGGTGGTGGCGCGGGACGCGGGCTGGCGGGCGCGACATAGGGTGCGGGCGCGCGGGGCGCGGAGGCCTGGGCCACCGGGGCCGCGGGTGTCGCCGGGCGGGCGGCCGTGACGGGCGGCGGCGGGCGCGGGGCGACGGTGGAGGAAACCGGCGTCGGCGCGGGCACGGTCATCGGCCCCTGCAACGGCGGGCGGGCGTTGACGGCCACGCGGGTCTCGGCGGGGCGGTTTTCCGCCTGGCGTGGGGCGGGCCGGTTTTCGGGCGCGGGCGTCACCTGGGCCTGCAAGGGCGGCCGGGGTTCGGTGCGTGCCTGGGCCTGCGCGGGCTGTGTCGCTGGGGCGGGCTGTGGCGCGGGCGCCGGGCGCGGCGGCGCGGCGGCGATCACGGGTGCCGGCTGGGCGGCGATCACCGGGGCGGGCGCGAAGTTGGGCGGCGGCGGCACCAGGGCCGGCGGCATCGGCAGGACCTCATCCGCGACGATCGTGGGGGCGGGTTCTTCCGTCGGGATCGGTGCCGGGGCCGGGGTGACCGACGGCGCGGAGCCAGCGGGAGCGGCCAGGATCTCGGCCGGCGGCGGCGGCGTGGGCTCGGGTTCCGGTGCGCGTGGCGCGGGCATCCGCCCGGCCAGATCGGTCAGGGTGGTGAACTGCGTGGGCGTCAGGGGCTTCAGGGTCAGGTACTTGTCCGAGAACTGGCGCAGGCGTTCGGGGTCGTTCAGCAGCATCCATTCGGCGTGCAGCAGGCGGGTCTGTTCTCCGACCGTCATGGTGTCGCGGGCGATCTTCTCGATCCTGCGGTCCAGCATCAGGACGGCGTTCTTCGAGTAATACAGGTACAGGCCCGACAGGATGGCCATGAGAGCGGTGATCAGGGTGATCGGACGGATCATCGGTTGCCCCCTTCCTCGGTGGGCACTTGCAGGCGTTCCAACGCGCGCAGGCGAGCGCTGCGGGCGCGCGGATTGGCGGCGGTTTCGGCCGATGTCGGGCGCAGGGCCTTCGACGTCAGCAGGCGGAAATCAGCGCGCGGACGGGACATCAGCCCGCGCGGATCGTGGCGGGACGGGGCCGGCATGCGGCCCGCGGCCTCGACCATGAAGCGCTTGACGATGCGGTCTTCCAGGCTGTGGAAGGACACGACCACCAGGCGTCCACCGGGGGCGAGCAGGCGGGCGGCCTGGTCCAGGGCGCGCTCGATTTCCCCCAGTTCGTCGTTCACCTTGATCCGCAGGGCCTGGAAGCTGCGCGTGGCCGGATCGTTGCCCGAGGCGTCGCGCGGCAGGACCGAGCGGATGATGGAGCCGAGGCGGCCGGTCGTCTCGATCGGCGCGATGGCGCGTTCGGCGACGATCGCCTTGGCGATCCGGCGGGAGGCGCGTTCCTCCCCCAGGGTATAGAGAATGTCTGCGAGGGCGGCCTCGGGCGTGGTGTTCACGAGATCGGCGGCCGTCATCCCCTCGTGGCCCATCCGCATGTCGAGCGGCCCGTCGAGCCGGAAGGAGAAGCCGCGCGCCGGATCGTCGATCTGGTAGGACGACACGCCGAGGTCGAGCACCACGCCGTCCAGCGTCGTGACCCCCGCATCGGTCAGCAGCGCCAGCATGTCGCCGAAGCAGCCCTGCAGCAGGTGCAGGCGCCCTGGATGGCCGGCGGCCAGGCTGGCGCCGCGGGCGATGGCCGCCGGATCGCGGTCGATCGCCCAGACGGTGCAGTCGGCGTGTTCCAGGATCGCGGCCGAGTAGCCGCCGCCGCCGAACGTGCCATCAAGATAGACTCCGCCGGCACGCGGGTTGAGCTGTTCCAGCGCCTCGGCCGGCATGACGGAGATATGGCCGCTCATGCCGCCACCTTCGCGCGCAGGGCGGCCTGCTGTTCGCGGACGCGCTGACGGGCCTGTTCCTGGCGGGCAGCGGCGGCGGCGGGTTCCCAGATCTGGAAGCGGGAGCCGATGCCCATGAAGGCGATCGGGCCGGTGATGCCGGCGTGTTTCAGCAGGTCGTCGGAGAGGACGACGCGGCCTTCCTTGTCGCTTTCCACGGGATAGGCGTTGCCGAACAGCGTGGTCGCGAGGTCTTCATGTTCCTCGCTGATTTCGCTGAATTGTTCGAGTTCGGCGGTCAGCGCCTGGAAGGCGTTTTCCGGCCAGGCCTCGATGCAGGGGTATTGGTGCGAGGGGCGGAGGACCATTGCGACTTCCATCCCGCCATTGTCATGTTCCCGCAACGACCGGAGGGCGGCGCGAAAGGGGGCCGGGACTGATACGCGTCCCTTGGAATCCAGCTTCGATTGGTGGGTTCCAAGAAATTGGGCCATCCGGACCGGTCCGCCTCTTCCCTTGTCCGACGATCACGTGAAGGGCGGATTGCAGCCTTGCCGGCGATGGGTGCGAACAGTCCGCCCGTGAGATCCGACCCGATCGATCCGTCAGGGCATGCGCGCGTGGGCCGCGCATGGGTTCCCGTGGGACGATTTGGGATACCATGGGGCCAAGTGGTCGTCAAACATTAGCTTTTGGGAATGCGTGGATTGCGGCCGTTTTTTGCCGCGCGCATCAAAGGTTTACGAGGGTCGGTTGTATTGAGTGGGGTTCATGCACGCGAATCCCGCGCGTGTTTCTCCTCCGTTCCTGTGGATCACTCTGTGGATGAGTCTGTGGACAACCTAGCACAATCGGGACGTTAACGCGCGTTCCGCAAGATCGAAAGCGAAGAACGCGCGCTTACCGATTGTTTCATCGCATGATCCACGGCCCGGGGCGTGCCCGATCGGCCGGTCATGGCGGGATGTCAGGTGGCCTGTAAGCCGGGTTCTGTCCCGCCTTGCGGCGGGGGCGACCATTCCTCTGGGACCTGCCTCGCGGCAGGCCTCACGCGACCGACCCGGACGGAGAGCGGGAATGCCCTCGTACCTCGAGGGTACACCGTCCCTATGTGGTCTTGCTCCCGGTGGGGTTTACCCTGCCGCCCCTGTTGCCAGGGGCGCGGTGCGCTCTTGCCGCACCGTTTCGCCCTTGCCCGCGG